>JAPUGN010000031.1 GCA_027298165.1 Nitrospinota bacterium | reverse complement strand
CTGCTTTGGGTGAGTGGCCCCGCGCTGGCCCCTTTAAGGCTCCGCCCTTATACTGTGGCTGGATCAGCGTCACGCTCTCACAGCATTTCGGGCATCTGTGGGGGATGAAGATGGCCATGAATGGAAATATTCAAATAAAGCCTACCACTATCAATTGTCATTCATATATTCAATCAGTTAGATAAGCTATTAGAGACACATCGCAGTAGTGTCCTAATATCATTTTTTCAAAAAAAATATGGCATAATATTTGCATTATGCATATATTAAATGAGAGTGCCTCGGCCGGGGTACGAGGAACCCCTCCCCTCCCCCATCGACCCTCCACAAAGGGTTGCCGAGGTACTCGCAACCCTGCCCAATTTAGCTGGAATAATTAATCAAAATCCCACCAGTCGATTCCCCAGAAAAAGCGGTCCGAGCTTCGATTATTCAGGATTTCAGGACCGATAAATAAATATCGATTCAAATTAGGACACTACCGATCCGTCCAGGCGGGAGCGGGAGCCAGAAGAAGGAATGATATGATCAGTAGGAGCGGGGTTTTCATAGGCGAGACTATACACGACTTCATGATGTGGTTGCCTGATACCGCAGGGGGTGGTATAAGGCGGGCTGGTACACCAAAAATCCACCTCCAGGGGTCGTTATTTGGCCCTAGAATCGACGATCACCCCGAGCCGAATACGGCAGGGTATGCCCCCCAGAATGCTACCCGTGTGGCTACCCACAGCCAGAAACAGCTTTGAACCGAAATACCAAAGTATTGATTTATTTTGATAATATACCGCCATGTTCGATAAAATCGCCTTCGTCCATTACGAAACCAAAAACCTCGACCGGGCTCTCAAGTTTTATAAGGATGTCCTGGGGCTTACCCTCCGGGTGCAAAACGAGGAGTGGATCGAATTTGATGTGGGCGGTCAACGGCTGGCCCTGCGGCAAGTGGACCCCCGGCCGCACAATCAGGATGCCTCCCGACCTCCCGGCGCCATGGTCTGGCTGGAAGCCCGGCCCATTGAATCGGCCATCGCCCATCTTAAAAAAAATAAGATTAAATTTATCAATAGTTTAGAGACAACTCCTTACGGTAAAACTGCAACTTTTTCAGACCCGGACGGCAACCCTATCGGCCTGTACCAACCCCCGGAATAAAATGCCTGAATCATGTAACGTCCGCCCATTTTATTGTAAGATGGGGCCATGGCAAACCCGTTGACGCATTTCAATGAAGAAGGCCGCGCCAAAATGGTGGACGTCTCGGACAAGTCAGTCACCGAGCGCATTGCCACTGCCGAGGGCACCGTGTACATGCAGCCGGAGACCCTGCGCCTGATCAAGGAGGGCCAGATCAAAAAGGGCGACGTGCTGGCAGTGGCTCAGGTAGCGGGCATCATGGCCGCCAAAAAGACCTCCGACGTCATCCCGATGTGCCATCCCTTGTTACTCAACGGGGTGGATATCCGCTTCGAGGAAAACCTTGATCCCGATCCAAAAAACGGGTTGTGCTCTTTAAAAATCAAGGCATCCGTCAAAGTCACCGGCAAAACCGGCGTCGAAATGGAAGCGCTGACGGCGGTATCCATCGCGGCGCTGACCATTTACGACATGTGTAAAGCGGTAGACAAGGATATGTTTTTTAACCAGATTGGTTTGCTCTATAAAGCCGGAGGCAAGTCCGGCACCTTTTCGCGAGAGAAAATCGCCGAGGCTTGAGGATGATGGTTACCGTGAAGTATTTCGCCAGCCTCAAGCAGATGGCCGGTAAAGAAGAAGACCAATTCAACGTCAACGAGGACACCACCCTCGAACAATTGAGCGAACTGATTGAGAAGTCTGTTCCTCAACTGGGCAACATGGTCCGCGAAAAGAAAGTCATAATCTCACTCAACTACGACGTGGTTCCCCTGGACACGGTGGTGAAGGACGGTGACGAAATCGCCCTGCTGCCGCCCTTCTCCGGCGGCATTTGATAAGGAATCAACAATGAGTACCGCATTGGAATCAAAGGTCAGAATTCAACGTGAAGATTTTTCCGTGACCGACGAAATTGAGGCCATAAAAAAATCCTCGCGCAATATCGGCGGCATCACCTCATTTCTGGGCACCGGCCGGGAATCGAACAAGGGTGAAACAATCTCCGAACTCAATTTCGAGCATTACCCGCAAATGGCGGAGAAAAAACTCGCGGAAATTCGCGAAAAAGCCATCAAGGACTTCGGACTCATCGATATGAGCATCATCCACCGTATCGGCAACATCGAAATCGGTGAAAACATTGTGTTGATCATCGCCTGCGGGGAACACCGCCAGGAAACATTCAAAGCCTGCGAATGGGCGATCGCAGAGCTCAAACGCACCACGCCCATCTGGAAACGGGAAACCACGTCCAAGGGTGAAGTCTGGGTCCAGGCGACTCCCTGACGTTTCGCCCACCGGCCCTCCCCTTGTCACTCACGATTGACCCCGCATGGCCGATTCCATCACGTTGACAGTCAATTCCCGTCTGGCCCGGTGGTTGCTGTTCGACCACAGCCGACAGCAGGTCCGCGAAAACAAGGTCTGGGAAAAACCTCCCATTTATGCGATGGACGACGGGTTGCGGCAGGTCTGGCTCCAGTCCTGGCCCGACCAATACGTTCTGACGGAACTGCAATCCAGGCACCTCTGGCAAAAGATCATCCGGGAAGATTCGGCAACGCCTGATCTGAATTTACTGCACGTTCAGGGTGCCGCTTCGCATGCCTTCAAAGCTTATCAATTGATCCGGCAGTACCGCCTGCCGGAAGACCCCGCAGGATTCAATCACTACACCGAGGAAACGCAAACCTTCCGGCGGTGGATGACGCGTTACCAGAAACAACTCCAGGAATGGCAGGCGCTGGACCCGTCGGAACTTCTGGACGGCGTATCACAACGCATGGAGCAGGGACACATTCCCCTGCCGGAAGAAATTATTTTTCACGGGTTCGATGAAATCACCCCGCAACACAACGACTGGCTAAACTTTCTAAAGAATCGAGCGGTAAAAATTCATTTCAAACCCTTCGAGCCTGCGCCAGTCGCATCGGAAAATCTTCAAGAACTGATTTTCAAAAAACAAGCCGCCGTCCAGAAATACGAAGATGTCCGGGAGGAAGTGGTGCAATGCGCACGATGGATACGGACAGTATATAAAGAAGGACAAACCATCGGGGTCGTCGTCCCGGAAATGGAAGTTTACCGGGGCATCCTGGAACGGGAATTCAAAGCCGAACTCGCGCCGGAATCGGTCTATCCCTGGGTGGACAAAGCTATTCCCTTCAATATTTCCATGGGAACTCCCTTATCCCACGAACCGATGGTACACCTCGCGCTTCTGTTGTTGGCGCAGAGGGATAAAAGAATCCCCCTGCTGACCTTTTCCACGGTGATCACTTCACCCTTCATCAAGAGTCCGCCTGATGAAACGCAATTCCGCAGGGACCTGGAATGGAATTTGCGGGGCGGCAACACGACCCACATTTTTCTTGCAACCGTACTGAAACCCAATCAGAAAGAGCAGTGTCCTACGCTTGATGCGATTTTGAATCAGCTAATGGATTGGGTGGATGACACATCATTTCGCCTGCCCAGCGAATGGGCCCGGGGGATATCAGTATTTTTAAAGGAAGTCGGCTGGCCTACCGGCCACGGGACCCTGTCTAGCCATCAGTTTCAAACACTCGATTCCTGGAATAAATGTCTCGACAGTTTATCCAGTCTTGATCGGATCCTCCAAAAGATCAATCGGCACCAGGCGGTTTCCCATCTGACCCATATCACCGGGGAAACCCTGTTCCAGCCACAGACGCACGAAGAGCCGATCCAGGTCGTCGGCCTTCTGGAATCCGCCGGTATGGAATTCGATCACCTCTGGATCATGGGATGCCACGCCGAATCCCTGCCGCCCATTCCCGATCCCAATCCGTTTCTACCCTTCCTCAGCCACCAGCAACCGTACCCTCTGCCGCATTCGACGGCGGATCGGGAATTGTTATTTACCGAACAGGTCCTGTTCCGCCTGGCCCACGCCTGCGACCATCTGGTGTTCAGTTATCCCGCCTGGCAAGGGGAATCGGAAAGGGTCGCCAGTCCCTTATTGCCGCCCAGGCTGGCGGAGCACAATACCCTTCAAAGCGATTCGTCCAGCAGACTCCTGGACCATCCGGGCTTTGCAGTCCAACTGGAACGCGTCGAAGATTATTTTCCGATCCCGGTATCGGTGGAAGAAAAGGAATTCATTCAGGGAGGCTACAGCCTTCTCAAAAACCAGGCCGAGTGCCCGTTCCGCGCATTTGCGGTGCACCGCCTGACGTCGCAACAAAAAGAATTCGCCGAACTGGATATGGATGATGCGGTCCGAGGCTCGTTGATCCATAAAATTCTGGAACTGTTCTGGAAAGAGGTGCAAACCAGCGAGCGTCTGCATGATTTGCATGAATCGGGAAAACTCCTGAAAAAGATCGGCCAATCCGTTCGGGAAGGCATGCAGTTGTTTGCATTCGACACCCACCGCCAACGCGCCTTTCTTGAACTGGAGCAGGGCCGTCTAACCACTCTGATTCACGAGTGGATGGAATGCGAACGGGAAAGGAGTCCGTTCAGAGTTTCGGATATGGAAAGCGAAAAAATCCTCCAACTGGATGGTCTGTCCTTAAAACTGAAGGTGGACCGCATCGACCGTACGCCTGACGGTAAAACCATTTTAATTGATTACAAGACGGGAGCGGTCCAGAACATCAAAAAATGGTTCGGGGAAAGAATCGAAGACCCGCAACTCCCCTTGTATTCCCTGGAGGTTCCCGCCGACGCCGTCACCTTCGCCAGCATACGCAAAGGTGACACCCGCTTCCGCGGATTATCCCGGGAAGAGAATCTTGTTCCGAAAGTGAGTTCCCATCTCTCGAAAGAAAACCCGACCCTGGAAACATGGAATGATCTGCTGGCTTTCTGGAAACGGGGATTGGAAGACCTGGCCGGCGAATTTCTGCAAGGCCGCCTCAATGTCGCACCCCTAGATGTGAATGACACCTGCAAGTATTGCAATCAGGTTACCTTTTGCCGGAAAACGGAGTTGTTCACTGCCACCCACGGAGAAGAGGAATGAAGGCTTCGGTCAAAGACAAGCAAGCCCGCCAGGAGGCTCTCGACATTACGGCCTCCTACATCGTACAGGCGCCCGCCGGGTCCGGCAAAACCGAGTTGTTGATCCAGCGCACCCTGAAACTACTGGCCCATGTGGAACGCCCGGAAGAGATTCTGGCGATGACTTTCACCCGCAAGGCCGCGGGTGAAATGAAAAACCGCGTGCTGCTAGCCCTGGAGCGCGCCCGTGATAGCACTCCTCCGGAAGAGCCTCATGAAAAAGTCACCTGGCACATCGCGCGGCAGGCTCTGGCGCATGATGAACAAAAGGGCTGGCGCATCCGGGACAATCCTCAGCGGCTGAAAATTCAGACCATCGACTCCTTTTGCGCGTCGTTGACCAAGCAAACGCCCCTGCTGTCCGGCATGGGCTCCCTGCTGGAAATCGAGGAAAACTCTAAGGATCTCTACCGCGAAACGGCACATCAGGTGTTGGCGTTGGTGGAAGAGGATTCCGATGCGGGACGGGCGGCGCGGTCGATACTCAAACGGCTCGACAATTCGAAATCACGGTTTCTGGATCGCATCGTGCAACTGCTCAACAAGCGCGATCAATGGATGATTTCGTTTTTCGAGAATGCCGAGGAATACCGCTCGCGGGAAGATCAGGAGCGCATCCTTTCGGAACTGATCGAATCCATCTTAAAAGAATGCCACGATCATATTCCCTCATCACTCAAAACAGAGTTCTCCAACCTTGCCCGGTATAGTGGAGGCAATATGGCGGCGGATAATCCCGACCATGAGCTGGCCTGTCTGGAAAAACTTCAGGGATTTCCCAGTCCGACTGCGAATCAATTAAAATTCTGGAAATCTCTTGCTGTGATGTTGTTGACAAGAGAAGGGGAACCCAGAAAGAAACCGAACAAGAGTATAGGTTTTCCTTCGGATAAAAATGATATCGCCCAAGGTATGAAAGATCGAATGCTGAAAATTCTCGAGCAAATTACGGAACAGCACCCCCTGCTGGAATTATTGAAAGAGGTTCAACAATTACCGAATCCACGATTGAGTGACGAGGAATGGGAATTTCTCGAGAATATGCTCGAACTTCTGCCGGAAATCGATAAAACGCTTCGCCGGGTATTCATCGAACGTGGAAAAATCGATTTTGCGGAAATCGCCCTGTCCTCCAAAAAAGCGCTGGGCCAGGAGATGGCGCCCAGCGATCTCCTGTTAAAACTCGATTCGAAGCTGCACCATATTCTGGTCGATGAATTCCAGGACACTTCATTCAAGCAGATCGCCTTGCTCCAGCTCCTCACCGAGGGCTGGGAACCGGGCAAGGGCAACACGCTGTTCCTGGTGGGCGATCCCATGCAATCGATTTACCGATTCCGGGATGCGGAAGTCGGCTTGTTTGTCCGGGCCAAGGAAAAAGGACTGGGCCATATCCCGTTAAAAAAGCTCCAGCTGTTGGCCAACTTCCGGTCGCAGAAACATATCGTCGATTGGGTGAACCGGTGCTTTTCTGAAATTTTACCGGCGGTGGACGATCCGGACCGCGGAGCCATCGCCTACACCGAATGCTCCGCCGTTCTGAAAGAAAGCCTGCACCCGGGAGTGGTGTTGTCTCCGGTAGCGGATTCCCATTCGGACGAAGAAGCCCGCCGCGTGGTGGCAACGATCCGGGATATCCGCAACAACCACCCGGAAAGTTCCATCGCCCTGCTGGTGCGGGCACGGACGCATCTTCTCCAGATCGTTCCGCATCTGCAGGAGGCCGGTATCCAGTTTCGCGCCGAGGAAATCGATCCGCTCACCTCCCGCCCGGCGATCCTCGATCTGTTGGCCCTTATGCGGGCGTTGCTTTCGCCTATGGACCGCGTGTCGTGGCTCTCCATCCTGCGCGCTCCGTGGTGCGGTTTGTCTTTGGAGGATTTGCATCGCTTGTGCCGGCTGGATAAATATTCATCGGTCTGGAACCTGCTGCATCAGGCGGACCGTTTTGATGGCATGAGCCAGGAGGGTCAACAACGCGCCGAGAGGTTCATCCATATCATGAAACCGGTATTGGACGCGTTTTCGGCGGCTAATTTCCGAAAACTTCTGGAAGGATGCTGGATATGCCTCGGCGGCCCCGCCTGCATCGATGAGTACATGCGCAAAGATATCCAGGTCTTTTTCGACAAAGTGACGGACGTTCTGGACGGCGGCGAATTCGACAACCTGCACCATTTCGAAAACATCCTGGCAAACCTGTTCGCCAACCCCTCGACCGGGGAAGGCCCCTCGGTACAGATCATGACCATTCACAAAGCCAAGGGACTCGAGTTCGATTTCGTTCTGCTCCCCGGCCTCGGAAAAAAATCAAAGGCCGATGAAAAACCCCTCATCAACTGGATCACCCACGGCGACAACCTTCTGTTCGCGCCCCTGTCACCTGCCGGAGAAAAGGATTCCGAAGTTTATAAATTTTTAAAACGGCTGGACAGGGACCGGACCCTCTATGAAACCCGGCGGCTGTTGTATGTCGCCGCAACCCGCACCAAGAAGCAACTGCACCTGTTCGGCCATACTCAAATGACCAAAGACGGAATCGCTCCGCAATCCACGTCTATGCTGAGCCATCTCTGGGGATTTATCGCGGACGACTGGCAGGAAGCGTTGGCGAACATCGAAACTCAACTGGAAGGGCTTCCGGTGCCCGAGGTGGAAATACAATATCTGAAACGGCTCCCTTTGGATTTTGAAACGCCCAAGGCCCCGGCCAATATTAAAACGGAGGCGGCCCTGAATATCAGCTTGGAAGAAGAAATACTTTATGAATGGGCGGGCAACGAAGCCCGGTGCCTGGGAAACGTCCTGCACCGTTGGTTCGAAACCATTGTCAAAGAGGGGCTCGATCGATGGGACGCACGCCGGGTGGAAACAATGAAACCTTCGTTACAGGCGGCGTTACTGGCCGAGGGCATGTCTCATCTCAATTTAGAGGATACCGTCCACAAGGGAATGCGTGCCCTTAAAAATATATTGAAGGACGAAGAAGGACGGAGAATATTAAAACATTACGCGAATGAAAAAGCGGAGTATGCTTTAACTAACCTGAAAGATGGAGCTTTTAAAACCAGGATTATTGACCGTACCTTTGTGGATAATGAGGGCGTCCGCTGGATCGTCGATTACAAAACCGGGGAACATGAAGGGAGCAACTTAAAAAAGTTCTTTGATGATGAAATAGACCGGCACAGAGATCAGTTAGTATCCTACGAACAACTGATCCGCCTGCAGGGCGAAACCCGGAAGATCAAAAAAGCGCTGTACTACCCCCTGCACCAGCGCTTGCTGGAAATTTAACGTGAATCAGGTTTGGATCAGGCGATGCCCTGATCGCCGAGCCAGCGTTCGGCTTCGAGGGCGGCGGCGCAACCGGCACCGGCGGCGGTGACGGCCTGCCGGTATTTATGATCATGCACGTCGCCGGCGGCGAACACCCCTTCGACGTTGGTTTCCTGGGTGCCCGGCTTGATAATGAGGTAACCGGTTTTATCCATATCCAGCTGGCCTTTGAAGGCTTGCGTATTCGGGGTGTGGCCGATGGCGTAAAAAATGCCCGCGACTTCAAGTTCTTTCACTTCATCGGTCTTTATGTTTTTGATCCGTGCGCCGGTCACAAACTGATCGCCCACCGCATCTTCCAGCACCGTATCCCAAACCATGGATATTTTCTCGTTGTCAAAGGCGCGTTTCTGCATGATTTTGGAGGCGCGCAATTCATCTCGGCGGTGCACCAGGTAAACGATGGTTCCGAATTTTGTGAGGTAGGTCGCTTCTTCCACAGCGGTATCACCGCCGCCGATCACCATCAATGGCTGGTTCCTGAAAAATGGCAGGGCGCCATCGCACACGGCACAGGCGGACATGCCCTGGTTCCATAATTTTTCTTCACTGGGAACGTGCATCCGTTTGGCGGTGGCTCCGGTGGAAATGATGACGGAATGCGCCTTAACTTCGGTTTTGTCTCCCTTGATGGTAAACGGACGCTGGCTGAAATCCACTTCGTGGACATCTTCGCCGACCATTTCGGTACCGAAGCGCTCGGATTGCTTGCGGAATAACTGCATGAGTTCCGGCCCGGTGATCCCTTCCGGGAAACCGGGATAATTTTCAACGTCGGTGGTGGTGGTCAACTGGCCGCCGGCGGAGCCTCCGACAACATAGCCTTCGTACATGAACGGGTGCAGATTGGCCCGCGCCGCGTACAGGGCGGCGGTATGTCCTGCCGGACCGGACCCGATAATCACAAGCTGTTTTACATCGTCTGTCATCGATCTCATCCTTACTTTAAAAAAGGTTGCACAATCGTAACCGAATTATTCCCTTGGATGCACCGCACCCCGTTCAGGATTCATTATTACCGTAGCGTTTCAGGATGGAATCTGTTCACTCAGCTTTTCATGGATCGTTTTGCGGATCAAATCGTGATCGGCCGGAAGCTCCAGCGGCTGGAAAGGAAATTCCGAATTTACGTCTGCCAAATCTCCGGCATGGTACCTAAGTAGAAAGTCCGTGAACTTGAGACCGTTGGCGGTCGAAATAACAATCGTACGGTCCTTCGGCTTGATCACTCCCCGCGCGGCCAGCTTTTCCATCACTGCCAGGGCCACCCCGGTATGAGGACAACACAGTAAGCCCGTGCGGTTGGCGCGACCGACGGCATTGGCCAGTTCGTTTTCCGTTGCCTGCTCGACAATTCCGTCGAATTCCTTGAGAGTGCGAATGGCTTTGTTGACACTGACCGGATCGCCGATTTGGATGGCGCTGGCCAGGGTGGTTTTGGCCTGGACCGGATGAAACTCCTCGAACCCGTTCTTATAGCTCAGGTACAGGGGATTGGCCCGTTCCGCCTGGGCGCACACCAGCCGCGGCAGTCGGTCGATGATTCCCAGATCTTGCATCATCTTAAAACCTTTGCCGATGGCGCTGACGTTACCGAGGTTGCCGCCGGGGATAATGACCACGTCTGGCACTTCCCCATCGAACTGCTGGATCAATTCAAAACTGATGGTTTTCTGTCCCTCGATGCGCAGAGAGTTCATGGAGTTGGCGAGGTAAATCTCGTTTTCCGCGCACAGGGCCTGGACCGCTTTCATACAGCCATCAAAATCGGTGTCCAGCGAGAGGGTCAGCACTCCGTGGGTGATCGGCTGGATCAATTGCGTGAGCGATACCTTGTTGCGGGGCAGAAACACGATTGCCGGAATATCGGCCACGGCGCAGTAGGCGGCCAGTGCGGCGGAGGTATCCCCGGTCGAGGCGCAGGCCACGGCCCGGATGTTTTTTCCTTCGGAGCGCATCTGCTTGACCATGGACACCAGAACGGTCATCCCCAGATCCTTGAACGAACCGGTATGTGCCATGCCGCATTGCTTGATCCAGAGATCATTCAGGTTCAATTGATGCCCCAGGCGTTCCGCCCAGAACAGGTTGGTTCCACCTTCGTAAGTGGAAACAATATTTTCGTTGTCTACTGAAGGACACACCAACTCCTTTTTGGCCCAGACCGAACTGCCGTAAGGCCACTCGTTTTTGCGGTAACGCTCCTTGAACAGGTCTTTCCATTCCTGGGCGGATCGCTGTTTTAACTGATCCATGTCGTGAGTGACTTCGAGCAGGCTGTTGCAATCCGGACAGCGGTAGATAATCTGATTCAGGGGATAGCGGCCGGCGCATCCTTTGATACATTGAAACCACGCTTCACATTTCATGACTATTTTTCCACCCGGATCAAAACGGTTTTTTCGTAGACGTCATCCATACCATCGATTTCCTTCAAAGCCGCCTGGATATTTTTTTCACGCGCCTGATGCGTCATCATCACCAGCGGCACCCCTTCGCCGTTATCGTCCCTGATGCGCTGGATCACGGCCTCAATACTGATGTCGTGTTTGCCCAATACACCCGATATCCGGGACAACACGCCGGGTTTGTCCAACACCCAGAACCGCAGGAAATACTCGCCTTCGATCTCCGCCATATCCTTTAAGGGGATCGTTTGAATGCCGGAGGTTTGATAGGACTGGGGCGGCACCCGGTTCTGTGCGCCTGAAATAATGTTGCGTGCGATTTCGACGACATCCCCTACCACGGCGCTGCCGGTCGGCAACGAGCCGGCTCCATGGCCGATTAAAGTATTCTCTTCCATCATATCACCACAAACCATTATGGCATTCAGCACTCCATTGACGTTGGCCATAGGTTTGGATTCGGGAATCATCGCCGGATGTACACGGACATCAATGGCCTTGCCGTCAAACTTGGAGATCGCCAGCAATTTGATGCGGTAGCCAAATTCGTGGGCGCATTTGATATCCAGCGACGAAATGCTGGAAATGCCCTGCACATAAATATCGTCGAGACTGACTGGCGTGCCGTACGCCAGCCGGGTCAACACCGCAATTTTGTGCGCGGAGTCGATGCCTTCAATATCGAAGGTCGGGTCCGCTTCGGCATATCCTTTGTCCTGCGCCTCTTTCAAAACCGTTCCGAAATCGTGCTTGCCGTCCGACATCTTACTCAATATATAATTGGCAGTGCCGTTCACAATACCTTCGATGGCCTGAATTCGGTTGGCCACAAACGCTTCTTTGATGGACCGTATGATGGGAATCGCCCCGCCCACGGAAGCCTCGAAACCGACCGCGATGCTGTTTTTTTCGGCGGCGGCAAACACCTCGTCCCAATGCTGGGCGAGCAGGGCCTTGTTGGCGGTGACCACATGCTTTTTATTCTCGATTGCCTGGAGGATAAAGGAACGCGCCGGTTCATAGCCGCCGATCAGCTCGACCACGATTTCAATATCCGGATGGTCCAGCACCTCCTTGGCGTCGGTGGTCAGTATTCCGGCATCGACCTTCACCCCGCGGTCGGTGGTGATATCGAGATCCGCGATTTTGACCAATTCGAGCGCAGCGCCCAGCCGGTTTTGGATTTGACTCTGATTATCCTGAAGAATTTTAACCATCCCACGACCGATGGTTCCAAACCCGATCAGGCCCACTTTAACGGATTTCATAATTTAAGTATGGAATTAAAAAATTTCACGGATACCCTGAATCGCCTGGCGAATCCGGTGTTCGTTTTCGATGAGGGAAATGCGGACGAAGTGATCCCCTCCTTCTCCGAACCCGATACCGGGTGAAACCGCCACTTTGGCCTTATCAATCAGGAGTTTTGAGAACTCCAGCGATCCCATGGACTTGAACTTATCCGGTATCTCGGCCCAGACAAACATGGTGGCCTTGGGGACGTCGACCGTCCACCCCACCCGGTTGAGCCCTTCACACAGGACATCGCGCCGTTTGCGATAAGTTTCCCGGATTTCCTCCACACAATCACGCGGACCGTTCAGGGCGATGATGGCGGCAATCTGGATGGGTTGAAACATCCCGTAGTCCTGATAGCTCTTCATCCGGGCCAGCGCGTGAATAATATCACGATTCCCCACCATAAATCCCACACGCCAGCCGGGCATGTTGTAACTTTTGGAAAGGGAAAAGCATTCCACCCCCACTTCCTTGGCCCCCGCAACCTGGAGCATGCTTGGGGCCCGATAGTCGTCAAAAACCAGATCGGCGTAAGCGAAATCGTGAATCAGGACCAAGTCGTGTTCCTGTGCGAACGCCACCACCTTTTCGAAAAAGTCGATCTCCACCACCTGGGTGGTCGGGTTGTGCGGAAAATTGAGGATCAGCACCTTCGGCCGGGGCCAGTTCTGCTTGTACGCCATAAGCAGGGCCTCGAAAAAATTGGTGTCCTTATGCATGGGAACACCGATGACATCCCCATTCGATAATATAAAAGCGTAGGTGTGAATAGGGTACGTAGGCGTTGGCACCAGCACCGAATCGCCCGGACTGGTGATGGCCAAGGCCAGATGAGAAATCCCTTCCTTGGAGCCGATAGTGGCGATGGCCTCAGTCTCGGGATCCAGTTCGACCTGAAAATTTCTCTGGTACCAGTCGGTAATCGCCAGCCGGAGCTTTGGAATTCCCCTGGATTGCGAATAACGGTGGTTCGGACCCTTAGTGGCGGCTTCGCATAATTTATCGACAATATGCTTGGGAGTCGGCAGATCGGGATTTCCCATCCCGAAGTCAATAATATCCTCTCCCCGGCGCCGGGCCTGCAATTTCAAATCGCCTACGATATCGAAAACATAAGGAGGCAGGCGGCTGATTCTTGAAAATTCTTTCATGGTATTTTTGTAGGGTCTGCGGGGGGGCGGAGTCCGGCTCTTGCAGGAACCCGAAGCCACCTCAATCAAAAGTGTTAAACCCCTTTAAAAATAATGCTTTCCACCAAAACGAGTCACGATATCATAAATCCCCACCCCCGGCAAATTATTCTATTTAAAGGAGAAATGGGGCGGTTCAACGGGTCAGTTTCATTTTATCGACAAAATCGGAGATTGCCTTGGAGTTGATCCCGATCCCCTGCTTGAGTTGGCTGTTGCGATAGTTGGTCATCATACTGACAATCCCGACCAGTTTGCCTTCGCATTCCACGATGGCCCCGCCTGAATTGCCGAAAAACACTTCATTGTCCTTGAAGAAAATATAGTCGGAGGAACGAATCCGTTCTTTATTTTTGATTCGTGCTTTTTGGAGTGAAAAAAATTTTCGGTTGGGATGTCCTACCACCAGGAGTTCCTGATTGACATCACTCCGGGTCTGCAAGTCCAACCAATGGGGGTACGCTTCTTCGGTTATGATAAAAGCCAGGTCCAACCGGTTTACCCTCTCGATAGATTCCACCCGGAACACCAAGCCCGGCCGAGCCAGTCCGCTATCTTCAACCCGAGGTAAAATGAGGATGATCCGCTTTCCGTCGACCACGTGGTTGGCGGTGGCGATCAATCGTGGCCCGATAAAGACCCCTGCCCCCATACTTTTATCCGCATATACGACAACCGTGGCGGCGGCCACTTTTTTATAAAGCGCCTCACTGTTGTCGCAGGCTATATCCTTGCCAATGAGATGTTGCTCCAGCTCATTTTTCGGTGGGTTCAATAATAGGCGAATTGTCCGGTTAATTTTGTTAAAGTAGGTGTTCTCGGGATCGCTCACCGCCAATTGCTGGTTGTGAACGGCCATCAACCCGAAGGCGGCAAAAACCACCGCGACCACTTTCCATTTTTTTATTTTTTTCTTTACGCTCATAATAAAATTTATGGAACTTCTCCAGGCCGTCCTCTTGGGCCTTATCCAGGGTTTAACCGAATTCCTTCCCGTCTCCAGCTCCGGCCACCTCATCCTCGTCCCCTATGTGCTGGGATTGAAGGACCAGGGACTGGCCATGGACGCGATTCTTCACCTGGCAACGTTATTAGCGATTATTATTTATTTTCGCAGAGACCTTTCGAAATTGCTAATAAGTTTATGGGCCAATAAAGTGGGGGATCCTTACCGTTCTCTAGCGTGGGGTATTATTGTGGCCACGGTTCCGGCAGGGCTGGCGGGTTTATTTCTGGGGGACTGGATTGAAGCAGATCTCCGCAACCCCACCTTTGTGGCGGGAAATCTGTTGTTCTGGTCGTTTGTCTTTTTTGCGGCCGACCGGGGATCCACCCGGAAAGAATCGGAATCGGATGAATTAATTCAATTGAGCTGGGGCCAGATTTTGTTTGTCGGAGTGGCTCAGGCCATCGCCCTGCTACCCGGCACCTCGCGTTCGGGAATTACCATTTCCGCCGGATTGTTCAGCGGCTTGTCCCAGCCGGCGGCGGCGCGGTTTTCATTCCTTCTGGGCACGCCAATCATTCTGGCGGCGGGTCTGCACAAAACCGTATCTCTATTCAACGATACCCAGCACGAATTCATGTTCACACCCTTCCAGTTTCTGATGGGATTTCTGATGGCTTTCGCCGTCGGTTATTGGGCAATCAAATGTCTGCTGGCTGTTGTATCGCGGGTGGGGCTACTTCCATTTATTATTTACCGGGTTCTACTGGCGGGACTGATATTCATCTTCCTCGGACAATAAAAAACCGGCCTGCGTTGCCGCAGACCGGTTTTGATAAAGCGAAAAAGAATTAACCGCAGGTTACATTTAAGTTAATTGTACCCGTGTTGGTGATGCGAACTTCACCGCTGATATCCCCAATGGAATCGCCACGGCTAAAGTTATTTTGACTCGTCAATACAACCTTTTTGCGCCCCATGCTGTGAAAATTGCGAATACCTGCAAATTTAGCACCGGCTGCGCCAGTTTTAAATGCATTATGCTCCGTCGGCCCCAAGGTGATGGCATTCGTGATGGCGCTGGAAGATAACCAGATCACGGCATTGGCGTTACCGCGATCCCCTTTGGAAGATTTTCCGGATGCTTCCAAAGTGATTTTTTTGGCATTGTTGCACGTCGTCTTCTGACCCGGCTTCAAGGTTCCAGCATAGGCGGAAGCGGCAAAACAGAGAGCAACAACGCTGATGATGGTAAAGAGCACTAACTTTCTCATAGTTTTCCTCCGTTACCCAAAATTGTTAAAAATTAAAAACTCCCCTGAACTTTTGGCTCAATGCCTCATCGCCCGGTACCACCGGAAATGAAAACCACATCAAACCCGAACACCTATATTCAAATTGTTTTCCCCGCCGGGAAGCAAACCCGCCTGACCCGGTTCCGGCTGGAACTCATTGGAAAGCCTGTAAGAACCCCAAATCCAAGCCTATTCTAGTGCGGTCAGTATACTTACGGTTGGGTACAAGTCAACTATTTTTTGGACATTTTCCTACAAAATTGCGGATTGTTTTCCAATAAGAATGCAGGCTGATTTCCTATGTCCTTATACAGTGTAACCTTTAATTTTTAAGGGTTTACAACGATCTATCCGGAAAATAATCACTTCCTTTTAAAAACCAGTGACTTATACTAATCCTAAATAGTGGTATTTCGGACCCATTCCCCATAAAAACCGGACCCATGAACGAAATCAAAGCAACGGCTACGGAAAACCCTTTATCAAAACACAAAAAGAAGTTCTTCAAATTCCTGGTGATTATTTTGATGGGCTTTTTGATCGGGCTTTACTTTACCCGAAAGGGTTTTCAACTGACGCCTGAATCCTTCAAGGTTTTTGTCCTGTCACTCGGCCTGGCGGGACCCCTTTTTTTTATCGGAATATTCATCATCCGTCCTCTATTTCTGATTCCATCCATCGCTTTATTTGTCGGCGGTGGGCTGGCCTTCGGTCCGGTGTGGGGACCCGCTTACGCTTCATTGGGGGCGGCGCTGGGGGGGACGGTGGGGTTCTGGTTTTCCCGATTCATGGGTCGCGATTATGTCATCAAAAAACTGAAACTGGGCGCCCATATGATCGACAATACCCGATTCAGTTTTTCTGTGGTGTTTCTGCTCAGCCTGCTGCCCATCATGCCGGTCACGGTGATCAATTACGGGGCGGGACTTTCCACGATGAAGTTCAATAATTATATCGTGGCTCATATTCTGGGAATTACTCCCCGGGCCTTCGCCTATGGGTTTTTCGGCAGCACCCTGCTGGAGGTCGGCTCTAAAAAATTCATGGCATCATTAACGATTCTGGTGGTCATGGGAATCGTAACCGGCTATTTCCGTCTTCGCTCAAAGAAGAAAAAGCAGACGCAACGGGCGGAAGAACCCTCGGTACCCGCCTGAACAGCGGTTTACTGGACCATCCTGCGGTTTTCCAGGCAGGTTCCGGCAGGAATTCGGATCGGCTGGTCGTGGGCAACAAGGGTCACCCGGCCTTTCAGGGAAGCCTCCCCTTCAAAGCGGACATCCCCCTCGATCTCCAGGGATTCCAACTCCTGCATATCGGGAACAATGGGAATTCTGTTTTGAAACTCCTCCAAATCGGTGAAGGGTTCTTTCCAACGGATCAAGGGTAAAGAATTCCGAGTATGGGTAGGATTGCGAACCATGCGCCCGTTTTCGAAAATGAATAGATTGGATTGGATCAACATCAGGTCGCTGGTATTTTTGACGGGGAGAAACCGGTCGCGTCCCACCACTAATCCCTGACCTCCCTCAAAGTTTTCCAGACCCGCCCCCATGGCGGTTTCCAATTGGATCACTGGCCGTCCGGCAATGAGTTTTTCATTGACGATCAAGTTCAGGTCCAGAGGCCCTTGGGCCATCCTTTCCTTCAAATGCCGTAAATGGATCCAGATATTGTTGGTGTTGAAGACCTTGAATTTATCGGTCCCGCAAAACTCATCCTCATGCTCTTTCGGCACCTGGGCCAACTCCAGCAGGTGAAGCTTGCCGCCAGCATCCTGGTACAACGTGCCCCCCTTGATGTCGGCGGGAGTCTTGGGAGCCATTTCCATGATGAAGGGAATATCATTGGCCAGTAGGGCATGCGCGATTTTGGGATCGGCCACTGCGCCCAGGTTATCAGAATTGGACACGAACAGGAGTTCCCGGCCCTCGCCCAGTAACCGATCAATCCAACCCTGCTCCTTCAAGCACGAAAATATATCGCCATGGCCGGGCGGGTACCAGGCGTCTTCGCCTATTAATTCGGGATCAAGCGGCTGGTCTGTATCTTTGTCCAGGCGGAGAAACCGGTTCTGCTGAAAACATTCAACGGCGACCTGTGGCGGGCGGTTTTCCAACAGTTCCAGAGTTTGCTGATGGGTATGGAAACTGTTCATCAGCAACAGAGGCACAGGAATATCCAGAGTCTGTTTGATATGCTCCAGTTGGCGGAGGGTCAAGTCGAGGAAAGATTGTCCGTTTTTAACCGTAATGGATGATTTCGGTCCCGCGCAACCCATACCGGTCCCCAGGCCTCCGTTCAATTTGCACACCACGAGACGGGCCAGGGCTTCGGCTGTCTGCCGGTCATCGGGATCGGTTAGAGTATCGTACGACACCAAATGGGACGGTTCGGGCGCCCGGATGGCCTTCCAATCAACCGTAGATGCTCCGGAGGCTTTATAGCGTGAGAACAAACGAAGAAATTCGGAACGAGAGGGATCGGTCAGTCCCAACCGCTCTATGGCATCCTTAAATTCTGATATTTCCATTGTTTATCCCCATTCACCTCAGATAAAATATAGAATAAGAGATTTTTGAAGCGCATTCCATTGAAACCGTAACGCAATAGCTGGAGCCCGCGGACTTATATGCCTGAGCCATCGCAATCCACCTCCCCCGCCACCTCGCATAACGGTAACGGTTCGGATGATTTGAAACGTTCCATCAGCAATCATCTGAAATATTCCCAGGCCCGCGATTGGCCCAGCTCCACCCCACTGGACCAGTACAACAGCGTCGCCTTGTCGGTACGGGACCGGCTGGTGGAACGATGGATCAGTACGCAACACAAATATCACGAAAATGACCCCAAACGGATTTATTACCTATCCATGGAATTCCTGGTGGGCCGGGCGTTGAGCAATTATCTGGTCAACCTCGATTTCAAAAACGAGTTCTACCAGGCTCTCAAGGAACTGGGCATCCGTCTCGAGGATCTGGAGGTCAACGATATCGAAATGGGGCTGGGC
>JAPUGN010000030.1 GCA_027298165.1 Nitrospinota bacterium | reverse complement strand
ACGCAGAACCCAGTGCCCATATTGAACACTCCGTACATTTCCGCATCGTTGATCCCGCCTGTTTCCTGAATCAGCTCGTACACCGGTAACAGGTCGGGCAGGGGATCGATCACGAAGCGGATGTTGTCGGTCTGCACGCGGTTGAGGTTGGTGAGTCCGCCGCCGGTGATATGCACCATGGCACGGATATCGATCCCGGCTTCCAGCATGGCCATCACCGGCTGGACGTAAATGCAGGTCGGCTCCAGCAGTTCCGCGCCGAGGGTGCGGCCCAGGGACTCTTCGTACTGATGGACCTTTTCCTTTTGCTGGTCCAACGTTTCCCCCAGCAGAACCCGGCGCGCCAGAGTCAAGCCATTGGAATGCACGCCACTGGCGGCGAGGCCCAGGATCAGGTTGCCGGGCTGGATCTTCTGCCCGGTGTTGATTTGATCGAGCTTCACGTGACCGATGGCGGCGCCGATGAGATCGATGCCGGTGATGATCTCCTTCACCTGCGAAATCTCCCCGCCGGAAATGCTGATTTGGGCCTGTTTCGCCCCTTCTGCCAGGCCGCGGCCCAATTCCTCGAACACCTTCGGGTCGGTGTGCGAACAGCCGATGTAGTCCACCATACTCATCGGCCGCGCACCGAGGCAGATGAGGTCGTTGACGTTCATCGCGATGCAGTCGATGCCGATCGTGTCGTATTGATTCATCAATTCCGCAACGATCACCTTGGTGCCGACGCCGTCGGTGCAGAACGCGATACCCTCGCCGTTGCCCATATCGATGACGTTGGCGAAATAACCGATATCGGCTATCAGCGGATAGCGTTCGCTGAACTTCCGCGTGGGCAGAACGTGTTTGAGGATGCGGTCCAGCGCGGCTTCGGCGCCCGACTGGCTGACGCCGCTTTGTTCGTACTGCGATGTTTTTCCGGTGGGCTGGGACATGATCGATTCAATGACGGGGATAGGGGTTGTGCTGGCGGTACTATATCATTATTGGAAACGGCCTTGGAATTTTTCGGCAGAAAGGGGAATTTTATCTTGAAATGCTTAAGGATACACGCCGCGATCCTGGATGCTGAGGGCGATTTTTTCGATGCCGATGGCCATGGCGGCGATGCGGTAGGAATCGATTGTGTCATGCGACCAGTAGCGGTCGCGAATCTGCTGGAAAGCGTCGCGCATGGTGTCGTCCAGCGCGGAACGGACGAGGTCCAGCTCGTTGGGGCCGTGCAGGAGTTGCTCCGCCAGCCCGGTGGGAATTTTATGGCCGTTGGATTCGATGGCCTTCAGCAACAGATCGTTCTGGCTGACCTCATGGCGGCGGGTGAGGCGGCCGAAGCGGATGTGCGACAGGTTTTTGATCCATTCGAAGTAAGAAACGATGACCCCGCCGGCGTTGAGATAAATATCCGGAATCATCACGATTCCCTTTTGCTTTAAAATGGCGTCGGCGCCGAAAGTGACGGGTCCGTTTGCCGCCTCGGCGATCAGTTTGGTTTTGATGCGCGGGGCATTTTCCATATGGATGACCCCTTCCATCGCCGCCGGGATCAAAAAGTCGCATGCCTCTTCCAGAATCGCGTCGCCGTTTTCGAAATACTGGGCATCGGGGTAGCCCTTCAGCCCGCCGTGTTCTTTGTTGTAGGTATTCACCTGTTCCACGCTCAGGCCGTTGTGATCCATTAACGCGCCGTCGTGTTCTATGATGCCGATGATTTTCGCGCCGTCTTCGGCTGCCAGGATTTTGGCGGTGTGGTAGCCGACATTGCCCAGTCCCTGGACGATGACGGTCTTGCCCTCGAGCGTGCCTTCGAGGCCGGCTTTCTTTTTATCCTCCGGATGACGGAAGAATTCGCGGATGCCGTACACTACGCCCCGGCCCGTGGCCTCGGTGCGGCCGGGGATGCCGCCCAGGCTGATCGGTTTGCCGGTGACACAACCGAGGGCGTTGATATCGTCCGGGCGGTGTTCCATGTAGGTGTCGGCGATCCACGCCATCTCGCGCGGACCGGTTCCCATGTCCGGCGCGGGGACGCTGGTGGCGGGATTGATGTAGTCCTTTTTGATCAATTCGTATGCGAAGCGCCGGGTGATGCGCTCCAATGTGGCGTCGTCGTATTGTTTGGGATCGAGTACCAATCCGCCCTTGGACCCGCCGAAGGGGACGTCGACCAGCGCACACTTGTAGGACATCAGCGACGCGAGGGCTTCGATTTCGTCCTGAGTGACCAACAGAGAATAACGAATGCCGCCTTTGGTGGGGAGTTTATGCTCACTGTGGACGGCGCGCCAGCCAATGAAGCTTTCGACCTTGCCGTCGATTTTAACGGGGAAGCGGACCTGGTAAACGTTGTAGGCGCCTTTCAGGTAATACGCCAATCCATGCGGAATTTCGAGGGTGGCCGCGGCGAGATCAAAAACGAGATTGACGTTTTCTCGAAAACTTTTTTCCTGATAGACGGTCGTTCCCATAAACCACTCCGAGAAATACGCCCCCTGTTTCAAGCCTTATACCTCTATGCTAAACCTAAATTGAGTGAAGGGGGTAGTCATAAATTCAGGGGGTTAGCCCGAATTTCATCCCTCTTTTTTGAGGAAGGATCACTTGATTTTACCCGTTTTCCTCTATATTAGCGGAGTCCTCCGCAGGCAACGGGCAACATTTACCGAGCTATAATGCATTGGGGAGCCAAACACACTGTTTCACTGTTATGATCGGATGAATTTCCAAAAAGGCGAACCATGAGACAGGCGACGCACGAGATATCCATCCAAACCCGGGGGCGGGGGCTGGTCAACATCAATGATGAAATCGTCTCCTGGGCGCACGGCCAGGGGATGACCACCGGACTGCTGACTGTTTTCATCCGGCACACCTCGGCCTCGCTGGTCATTCAGGAAAACGCCGATCCGGATGTGCTGAGCGACTTGAGCGCGTTTCTTGACCGAATGGTACCGGACGGTGACCCGCAATACCGGCATTCCGCGGAAGGCGACGACGATATGCCCGCCCATATCCGCTCCGCCCTCACCCAGACACAGGTCTCGATTCCCCTGGTGAGCGGGCAACTCGCCCTCGGTACCTGGCAGGATATTTATCTGTTCGAGCACCGTACTGCCCCCTACCGAAGGCAGGTGGTTCTGCACCTGTCGGGAGAGTAGGGTGGCCGGGCTATACAAGGTGAAAATATTTCAAGTACTTATGGATGCGAAGATTACGCTTTAATCGCGCCATTCAGCCTATGCCAAGCTGGGCCCAGCGTCACGCTGGCTTTACAATTTTTCATCCTCCTCTTAAAATGATTAGATATATATTTTTCAACTTTGGAGCCAACATGCCGCGCCCCGGAATCGATAAATACAGGGAAATCTACCAGCCGGAGGACATCCCTTCGTCCAAACCGCCGCCGGAGCCCCAACGCATTAAAATTTTGAAGACGGTGGCTTTCGTGATGCTGGCCGTCCTGCTCATCGGCGTCCCCATTTATTATTACGCCAGCCAGCGCGGAATCGTGGTGTTCATGGATGAAGACGAAGCCATTCACGTGGAAAAAGGCAAGGAACTCGTCGCGGTCCAGCAACTGGTGAAGGAGGGCAAACTGGTGCGGGCGCTGGAGGTGATCCGCACGCTGTACAAACTGCACCCCCGCAACGTCGAGTATGTATCGACCGGCGCCTGGGTCCATTTCAAAATGGAGCAGTATCGGCGCGCGCTGAAGCTATCCGAGCAGGCGGTTCAATTGGACCCGGGGAGGGCCCAAGACCATGCGATGATGGGAGCCTGCCGCCTGTTTTTCAAACAATATCCGGGCGCCCTGAAAAACTCCCTGAAAGCCCTGGAGCTGGACCCGGAACAACCGCTGGCCTACCTCACCCTGGGCGAGGTTTACCTGAAAGAGGGGGACACCGAACGGGCTCTGCCCGCGCTCAAACAGGCCGGGCGCCTG
>JAPUGN010000003.1 GCA_027298165.1 Nitrospinota bacterium | reverse complement strand
GACGTGGCGGAGTACGAGATCAACAAGGTGGTGGTGCTGGATCTGGTGGACGACAAGGACCGGGTGCCGATCCTCGGCCAGTACTTGGCCAACCGGGTGGTGGAAGCCATGACGCGCAATAAAACTTTCCGGGTGGCGCATCGCGGCGAAGTGCTGGCGACGCTCGAGCGGCTGGATCTGAAACCTTCCTTCAACTACACCAGCGAGGAAATCCAGCGCATCGGCAAGGCGATGAACGCGCAGGCGCTGGTCATGGGCAAACTGCTGGACATCGGCGCGAACATCGACGTGCACCTCGCGCTGGTGGATATCGCCAGCGGCGAAGTCATCGCCTCCGCCTCCGAACAACTCATCCGCACCCGCTCCGCCATCGAACTCCTGCGGCATTACTAGCAGCACCTTCCCAAAGCTGAAGCCAGGAATTTCACCACAGAGGACATAGAGATCACAGAGAAATTTGCTACCGGCGGTTCGCCGGTCACCCTTCGACAGGTTCAGGGTGACAGGTCTGTCATTCTGAGTGGAACGAAGAATTTGTGTTTTTAAACCTTGGATGAAAACAAAGATCCTTCGCGGAGTTTATCCTGAGTGGATCGAAGGATTCAGGATGACATTAAGTAAAGGGTTATTGGTTCTTGTTGCGATAGCGGGCGAGGGCCATGAGGGGGAAGAAGATCTGGTACAGGTGGTACTTGATAAAAAAGTGCCGCGGGAAACCGGTGCCGGTGAATTCGTCTTCGTACCACGAGCCCTCCTCTTGCTGATTGCGCACCAGGTACTCGATGCCGCGTTTGACGGCGTTGCTGTGCGGTTCGTCAGTTTCGATCAGGCCCATCACCGCCCATGCAGTTTGTGAGTTGGTGCTTTTACCTTTACCGCGCAGGGAGGGATCGGCATAACTCTGGCAGGTTTCGCCCCAGCTGCCGTCTTTGTTCTGATGCGCTTTCAACCATTCGGCGGCTTTGCGGAGGTACGATTGGCTGGGGTCTTCGCCGATGGACCGAAGCCCGGTCAGCACCAGCCAGGTTCCGTAAATATAATTCACGCCCCAGCGCCCGTACCAGCATCCGTCGGACTCCTGCTCGTTTTTGATGAACTGCAGCGCCCGTTGCACCATCGGATCGTTGACGTCGTGATTGATTCGACCCAACATCCACAGCACGCGTCCCGTGACGTCGACGGTGGGCGGATCGAGCATGGCGCCGTGGTCGGCGAACGGGATCTGGTTGAACAGTGCATGATCGTTGTTCTGATCGAACGCGGCCCACCCGCCGTTTTTACTCTGCATGCTCAACAGCCAAGTGAAGGCGCGTTTCATCTCCTTGTCTTTCCATATCGTGTCGGGAAAGGCGGTGCGATCCAGCGCCATCAGAATTTCCGCGGTGTCGTCGCAGTCCGGATACGGTTCGTTGTAAAACTCGAAGGCCCAGCCGCCGGGCGGAGTGTGCGGATTTTTAACGGTCCAATCGCCGGGCCGCGTCACTTGTTTTTTCAACATCCATTCCCCGGCTTTAACGATCGCCGGATGATCCCCCGGCAGACCGGCGTCCATCAGCGCGTTGCAGGCAATCGACGTGTCCCACAACGGCGAGACGCAGGCCTGGAAAATCAACTGGTCGTCGCGGTTGATGAGGAAGCGGTCTATGGCCTCGTAGCCTTTAACCATTAGAGGGTCGTCGTTTTCGTAACCCATCAGCTTCAGCGCCAGCATTGAGTTGATCATGGCGGGCTGGATGCCGCCGAAATCGCCTTCCGGTTCCTGGTGGTCGAGGGTCCATTGCAGGGCCCGCTTCAGCGCCCAACCCCGAAACGGTTTGATCGGTGACTTACCGAGAAATTTGAGGACCTTGTCGACGAACAGAAAAAAGTTCGGCCAGTTGAGTCCTTTTTTTTTGGATTGCACCGACAGGTCACGGTCGGCTTCGGTGAAAATTTCCGGAACGGCTTGTTCGGGTTTCAGCGGCCACACCGGTTGGTGTGCGGCAACAATGGTGAGCGGCACCACGGTGCCGCGCGACCAGCACGACATCTCATATATATTGAAGTAAAAACTTTTGGGAAGCAGGATGATTTCCACCGGCATGGCCGGGATGTCAGCCCACGAGCTTTGTCCCAACATAGCCAGAAAGATTTTGGTGAAGACCCGGGAGTTGCGCACTCCGCCCCGTTGGGCGATGCATTTGCGGGCGCGGACCATTTCCTTCGCCTTCGGGGACACCCCCGCCATGCGCAGCGCCGCATAGCATTCCACCGTGGTGCTGATATCGCTCGGCGCGCCGTAAAACAGAGGCCATCCGCCATCGTCCTGCTGGGTTTTCAGCAGGGTGTTCCGGCTCTGCTCCACCCGCCGGGGGTTCCAGATCCCCATAAAATGCATGAAAAACACGTATTCCGCGACCATGGTCGCGTTGGATTCCAACTCGGCCACCCAGTAGCCGTCTGGATGCTGGAGCGAGAGTAGATACGCCTTCGTCCGGTCGATAGCCCGGTCCAGAGGCGAGCCGGCGGCGGTCGCGGCAGGGGCGGAGGCTGAATTTTCAACAAATTCGGGTTTCTGGTCCGGCATGGTGCACCTGGGAAAACAAAACAGGCCGCTGGGGTTGCGGTCCGGGGTGTCTGGGGTATCGGTTTGTGGTTGCAAACTGAATGACCCCCTTATTATAAGGGAGTTGCGGTATATTACAAATAATCCTGAATCCCGCGGTTTACCGGTTGACAGACCAGCCGGGATTTCCTATTATGTCCAGTTCTAAACCTTTACTCAGATTGATCTGAATTTGCAATGAAGACGTTTTCAGCCAACAAAAAGGATGTGGTAAAAAAGTGGGTCCTGATCGACGCGGCGGACCAGCCTTTGGGCCGGGTGGCCAGCAAGGTGGCGGCGATCGTCCGCGGCAAGACCAAACCCATCTTCACCCCGCATGTCGACACCGGTGACAATGTCATCATCGTCAACGCCGCTCAGGTGAAATTGACCGGGCAGAAGTGGGTCAAAAAAGTCTATCATCACCACACCGGGTACATCGGACATTTGCGGACCGCCAGTGCGAAGCAGATCATGGAAAAGAATCCGCGCGAACTGCTCCAGAAAGCGATCAACGGCATGTTGCCCAAGACTCGGCTGGGACGCACCTTGCGGAGTAATTATCGGATTTACCTTAGCGAAGAGCATCCTCATAAAGGACAAAAACCCGAAACGGTTACCCTCTAATCATCAAGCAGGACCGGGGACGACCCCGGAATGGAGTTTAATCAGTGGAAGATCGATATTACGCAACCGGCAGACGCAAAGAAGCCATCGCCAAAGTCTGGATTCAACCCGGCGAAGGCAAGATGACCGTGAACAATCGGGACCTGGGCGGTTATTTCGGACGGAAAACCGCCGAGATGATCGTGCGCCAGCCGCTAATATTGACCGACACTCTGAATTCCTTCGATATCGTCGCAACTGTTCTGGGCGGCGGTTTGTCCGGACAGGCCGGTGCGCTTCGGCTCGGTATCTCCAGAGCCCTGCTGGTGTTCAATTCTGAGCTTCGCCCCACCCTCAAGAAAGCGGGATTCCTCACGCGCGACTCACGCGAAGTCGAACGTAAAAAATACGGACGCGCTGGCGCTCGTAAACGATTCCAGTTCTCCAAGCGTTAACCAGGTTACCGCCTGGTGGGGATTTGGCTGGGGTGTGCCGGAGTGTTTCTTCCGTTCCTTTCGCGTCTACCGGTGCGTTACCGAGTTCTCTACCCCCTCTTTTCGCATTCCAGATTTTTAAATCAGGAGCGGAGGTACTCCGCCGGTTCGCGCGACTGGCGCTGGAACCGTCCCGTATTTCCCTGTACAATTAATCCCCAATAATCCTATCCGGCAGGGGTTTCCATTTGCCGTGAGCGGTGACTCTGATATCTAGGACTCACCCCCAAGGAGCCTTATGGCAAAAGTCAATATTGCAGGCGCAACCGGGTACACGGGACTCGAACTGCTCCGCCTTTTGGTGAAACATCCGGACGTGGAGATCGGCACCCTCACTTCCGAGTCGCACGCCGGGAAAAATATCGCCGAAGTGGCACCCTCGCTCGCCGGGTGGATCGACCGCACTCTGGTGAAGCTGACGCCGGATATGGCAAAGGAATGCGACATCCTGTTCCTCGCACTGCCGCACACCACTTCGATGAAACATGTGCCGGCGTTGTTGCAGGGCGGGTGCCGAATCGTTGACCTCAGCGCCGACTACCGCCTGCGTGATCCCGCAGTGTACAGCGAATGGTACCAGACGCCGCATCTCAATCCGGAAGTCATCAAGGAAGCGGTGTACGGCCTGCCGGAGTTGCACCGCGAACAAATCAAAGGCGCGCAATTGGTGGCCAACCCGGGATGTTATCCGACCGGGGCGATCCTGGCGCTGGCGCCGTTTATGACCGTTGATTGGGTGAATGTGAAATCGATCATCGTCGATTCCAAATCCGGTGTTTCGGGAGCCGGGCGCAATTTATCGCAGACCACGCAATTCTGCGAGGCGGACGAAGCGGTGTCCGCCTACGGCCTGGGCGAGCACCGGCACACGCCGGAGATTGAGCAGGAGTTGAGCGGCCTGGCGGGAAAGAGCCTCACCG
>JAPUGN010000029.1 GCA_027298165.1 Nitrospinota bacterium | reverse complement strand
TGAGGTGGCCGATGGCTTGTCCCCAGCGCTCCATCCTATTGTAGACGTTGCCGAGGTTGAGCCGGATGTTCAGGTTGTCCGGCTCCAGCCGAAGCGCGCTTTCGAACGCCGCGGCGGCGCGTTCGAATTGCTTCAGATACTTGTAGGTCAGGCCCAGGTTATAAAACGGTCCCGTGGCATCGGGATTGATCAGGATGGCCTTATGGTACGCCTCCACCGCCTGCTCGAGCTGTCCCTTCCGGCTGAGTTCGTTGCCCTTCAGGTACCAGTCGAGGGCCTCGTCCGCCCGGGCGTCCGAACCGGGGGCACAGATGAATCCGACCACAATCAATAGGGGTACCAGGAACCTCACGGGGCCTCGCGGGGATGGCTGTTTTATAAGAGCGGAGGAATTTTATCCTATCGGTCCCGCCTTGGCAAGAGCACGAACTATTTCCCCTCCTTACCAAGAGCCTATCCTGAGCTTGTCGAAAGAAGGGGAAACAGGGGAGGAATAATAAGCCTTTATCAGTGTTTATCTGGGTTCATCTGTGATTCTTATTTTCAGGATCCTCTTAACCAAAAACGGCCGTTGTTTTTATGGAGTGAAAGGGGATGCCCCAACGCCTCGGACAGGATTTTATTCTGGAGCATGGCGTCCTTCTCGCCCTGGCGGAAGGCTTTTCCATTTTTGAGGTACAGGACGTGGGTGATAACCGGCAGGATTTCCTCGATATGATGGGTAACGTAAATCAACTGGGTTTTCCGCGCCAGCTTCTGCAGAGTTTCCAGAAACCGCTCGCGGGTGGGGATGTCGAGCCCGGCGCAGGGTTCGTCGAGCACCAGCAGGGCCGGGCGGTGCACCAGTGCGCGCGCCAGCAGGACCCGCCGGGCCTCGCCGTACGACATGCTTCGGAACAGCTTCTTACCGAGGTGTTCGATTTCCAGCAGGTCCATGCAGGCTTCCGCCCGTTGTTTCTGCTGGGGGCTGACCTTCTGCCACAGCCCGATACTGGCGAAGAAGCCGGATTCCACCACCTCGAGGCCGGTGACGTTGCGGTCGTAGTTTTCCTGGTACTCGGCGGAGACGTAGCCGACCCGTTCGCGGATCTCCGCCAGGCCGTTCCACTCCCGGTTGTTGAACCAGTGAACCGTGCCGCCGTCGATCGGCAACAGTTCACCGAAGATGAGTTTCAGCAGAGTGGTTTTGCCGGAGCCGTTGTTGCCGACCAGCGCCCAGTGTTCACCGGGACGGATGGTCCAGTCGATGGACTTCAAAACCGGCGTGTCTTTCAGGTAGACGGTGGCGTTTTTGATCTGGACCAGAAAATCGCTCATGGCAGACTCCGGTGGGCGTGAATCAGGTGATCTGTTGCCAGGTGCCGTTCATCAGTTCGACCATCACCTGCTTTTCGTAAAACTGGATGATGTTGACGGCGCCGTAAAACTGGCCGATGCGGAACAGGTTGGCGATGGGAAACCCGAGCAGGTGAGCGAGAATGGTCCGGTTGACGCCGCCATGACAGACCAGGGCGATGGTTTCGTTCGGATGCCGGGAGGTGATCTCCTCAAATTTCGGGATGACACGGTCGTGCAGGTCCTTGAAACTTTCACCGCCATCGGCGCGAAACAGCTCGGTTTGTTTGAGGCGTTTGTCCATCTCGCCGGGAAATTTTTCGTTGAGTTCGGTCAGGCTCATGCCCTCCCATTTGCCGAACGACAATTCGCGCAGTTGGGAGCAAGCGACGGGTTCCAACCCGTGCGGTTTGGCTATCAATTCGGCTCCGTTTAGAGCCCGCTGAAGATCGCTGGAGTAGACGGCACGGAGGGGTTGGTCTTTCAGCGCTTCGGCAATCTGGCGCGCCTGTTCGAGTCCCTTGTCGGACAGTTCCACGTCGAAATGGCCGTTCAGGCAGATTTCATGGGCGTTGGCGGTTTCGCCATGGCGGAACAGGTAAATGCGGGATCCGGGTTTCCCTTTGAAAGAACGGGAACTCGAATCAGAGGGTGTAATTTTGGAAGACACGAGACACAGATTAAGGCAATAAAAAAGATGACAAGCTCAGGTCTTGCCATCTTTTAGAATCGCGAAAAAAAAGATCGAACCTGATTAATGGCCTCAACCGCCGCCGGTGGACAACAGGTAGAAGAAGTCCAATCCCTGAACGACCATGAGAGCCCAGTCGATCAACAGGTAGTAACCGAACATGACAATCGATGCGATCGCAAAGTGGGTGATGGATTTTGGAGTAACAAATGGTTTGGTTTCTTCTTGGAAATCAGCCATGAAGTTTCTATCTCCCCTCTAGGTTGAACATTGCGCAAAAGACCTTCGTTTACCGCCAAACGGATGCGAACCAATAGAAGAACCACAGACAGAGGAACACGGTCAAAACATAAATCCAAGGCCCGGCTTTTGCCTTAATTTTTTCTAAATCCATTCGGGTTTTCCTTTTATTGAGTGTGTTAAATGTTTTACCCTTGACAGTATAAAAGATGGGATGCTAACTTAGCTTTCCCATTTATTAATTGTTTGAGGACCCAATGGCCAGTAAAGACGGAAAAATTTTCGATACGATAGTGCTGATCGGTTTGGGGGTCAATGCCCTGACCGCCGCTTACCTGTTGCTGATGTACTTTGATGTCATTTAAGCTGGCACAATTTACCATATTCTTTATTTAAGTCAAGGGTAAAAAATCCCCCCTCCGCCCGAAAAAAGCACTGAAACTCCCCAATTTATAAGCACTTTCCAGACAGCCGGGTCAGCCGCCAACGACTTTCAGCGGGTAAATGACGTACAGCATCAGGTAGGTGGCCGTACTGGTGCATAAGATCAGGGCGAACAGGATCATGGTCACCCGACCCAGGATACGATGCCGCCGGGCGCCGTCCGGGAGCCATTTTTCGATCCCTTTTTCCAGGCCGACGACCCCCGCGATAGTCATAAATATAATCAAATAAGCCAGTTGCGCCTGCC
>JAPUGN010000028.1 GCA_027298165.1 Nitrospinota bacterium | reverse complement strand
TTGATTTAGATTCCATGTCCTTGAGCCGCTTCAACGAAATGCCGATGGAGGTGCCGATCGCCGTGGAATCCCCCTCCACGCCGATCTGCAGTTTGTTGACGAAAGCGTGAAGAATATCGAGGTACAGGTTGAGGGGGCATTGGGTGAAGGCTTCGTTGCCGAACACGACCATTCCTATGCGGTCGAACTCCCGGCTATCGATGAACTCGCTGACTACATCCTTCACCACCGCCAGGCGGTCGACGCGCTGGTTGTTTTTTTCAAAGTCCTCCGTCTGCATGCTGCCCGAGGTGTCGATGGCCAGTATGATATCCACCCCGGCGGACAGGATTTCGGTGCTTTTGCGTCCTTCCTGCGGACGCGCCAGAGCCGCGACCAGCAGGGCGATTGCGAGGCATCTCAGGATCAGGGGTATGGCGGCCAGCCATTCGGTTCCCTTTCGGCGCAGGGTTTTCAGAGCATCGAGCGAAGAGTAATGGAGAGTCGCCGGGCGATGTGTATACGCCCGGTAAATGATGAACGGGATCAGGCTGAGTAGGATAAACAACCAGGGGTCCTGAAACTGAAAATAACTCATGGGGTTTAACCTCCTGCTCGGCGCAGGGCCAATTTCGCTGGTGCGTTAGGCCGAATCAAACCGTCATCTTCGCCAGCCAAAGTTTAAAAGTTACCAGCGGCGGTTCGCCGCCTGCTCGGCGCCCGGGCAAGGCCCGGAGCAAACTTTTCTCCTCCTTATAAAGAAGGGAAAATATTTAAGTTCGCCCCGCGCGGAGCGGCGCCGTCGGCGATTTGATCTGAAACTTGGCTGTAATTTCCGAGGTCGTGGTCCGGATAAAACCGCGCACGACCTCGACATGGTTGAACGCGGTTTGGAGTTCGACCGGGGCCTTTGCAAATTTGACCTGGTCCGTGGCCGGAAGCAGGGCCAGTATGGTGCGTTGCAGTTCGGCATCCGTGTTGCGGTGGCGGGACAAGTAGTCTCGAATCTCTTCGGTGGTCCAGTCCAAAGCGGGGATGGACAATAGCGTACCCAGGTAGCGCCGGAAAATTTCTGACAGTTCAAAATAATGTTCCCGAAACTCACCGCGTTCGAGCAGTTTTCGAGCCAGCAGATGGTCGAGCTCGGCCAGTGCAATAGCGTGGGGTTTTAATTCCGGAATCCGGACGGCGGGCGCGGGACCTTTTTTATTTTTCAGAAACCACCCGTACAATCCCGCCCCAGTCAGCAACACCGCCAGTCCGACAACAATCCATTGCAGATAATGGAGCCAATTCAACCCCGCGCCGACGATGGGTTTGATGTCCCTGATATCTTCCGCTTGCTCATCAATAAATAGAACCGAACGGATGATGATTTCCGCTTTAGGGGCCTGCAGGGTTCCTGAAATAGTTTGAGTTGGATCGTCCGGTGCGGGCGCGGCGAACGCGACTGGAATTTCCGGGAAGTTGTAAAACCCGACCCAGTCTGCCCGGAATTTGTACCAGAACGTTTGCTCCTGTTGACCCTTAACGGTTATAGGGCCGGTGGTACCTTGATCGATATAATCAAATCCTTTTTTGAAATGCGGTGTCGGGTCGGGCGGTGCCACCCGCATACCGGCTTCGTGGCGAACAATGATGGAGTAGGTGACGATATCGCCGAGGGTGACATCGCGCTGGCTGACGCGGGTCTCGGCGGAAATAGGGGAGGAGTCGACTGCATTCGTATTAACCGGCAGAGAGGCCAGCAGAATCCACGCCAGTATCACCCCCCCGCTCTTGATTTGGAATAGAAGACCGCGCATCGTCATGGTTGTCATTTGTTGGATGGGCTGGATCGTTTCCGGCATTCCTCGAATTTACTTTCCGAATCCTCGGCCGGGGGTGTTTTGGGTTGTGCGGCTTTCGCGTGCAGGTACCAGAGGATGGCCCGGTCGCATTTGCCCAATTCGAGATAGAGCTCTGAGATTTTTAAAGAAACCCGGGAACGAGTGATCAGGTCGACTTTCTGGCTGGCCAGGTAGTTTTCATATTGTTCGATGGCTTGCTGTTGGAGTCCCCGGTTTTTCAGCTCTTCGGCAATGATCAGCAACTGCGGTCCCCACTTGGAACTCTCCGATTTGTCGACGAATATTTTTTTGAGGAACATGGCCATGAACACACCGAATGCCATCACGGTGACAAACGTCAACCCGATCACGAAGATTTTGAGTTTCGGGCTCACCCCCGCTGTCGGTATCCATACACGGGGAGTCTTGCCGGTTTCGGTTTCCTGGTTGGCGGGCGGCAGTTTGGAGCTTCTCGGATCGTCTTCCGGGTGTTCCGTCGGTGGGGTCATATTCAAAGCCTCTTTTCTCTCATTTTGAAAAACTGGATCAAGGGTTGCGTCAGGGACCGGTCGGTCTGGATGTTGATGATATCCACCCCGTTGGCATGAAACTGCTTTCTCCGTTCCTCCTGTTCCTTTATTTTAAGTCGTGCCAACCGTTCGGTCAGGGTTCGGTCGGCGGTATCAACCAACAGGGTTTCCCCGGTTTCCGAATCCTCCAGATGCACCCAGCCCACGTCGGGCAGTTCCGATTCCCGCGGGTCGGAAATGGCGATGGCGATCAGGTCGTGTTTCTGCCGGACCAGACGGAGGTTCCGCAGATACCTCTCGGCCTGAAAATCCGAAATCAGAAAGGCGACGGATTTTCTCTTCTGGACCTTCAACAAATATTCCAACGGCAGGTTCAAATCCGTGTGCCTGCCCTCCGGCACAAAATTCAAAATAGTGCGGATCAGGTTCCAGATATGCGCCCGCCCTTTCTGCGGAGAGATGTAATGCTCGATGGTGTCCGAAAATACAATGAGCCCGACCTTATCGTTGTTCTTAATGGCCGAATATGCCAGCACCGAGGCGATTTCCGCCGCCACCTCGTTTTTGAGTTTCTCGACTGATCCGAATTCGCCGGATGAGCTGACGTCCACCATCAGCATCACAGTGAGTTCCCGCTCTTCCCGGAACTCCTTGATGTACGGATGCCCCATGCGCGCAGTCACGTTCCAGTCGATCAGCCGCACGTCGTCGCCCGGTTCGTATTCCCGCACCTCGCTGAACTCCATGCCGCGCCCCTTGAAAGCGGAGACATATTCCCCCGCCATCATGTGATTCACAAGATGATTGGTTTTCACCTGGATGTCGCGGATTTTTTTGATCAACTCCGGCGGGATCATTTTATCGAACTCATCCGGTGGGGGAGGGGGCTCGTGAAACGACCCGGTCAGTTTATGCAGCCAGGAAAACATGGGCGATTTTAAGGAACCTCAATGGTATCGAATATTTTTTTCAGGATATCTTCCGGCGTGACATTTTCCGCTTCCGCCTCGTACGTGAGAATGATGCGGTGGCGCAGGATGTCGAGCCCGATGGTTTTGATATCATGCGGTACCACGTACCCGCGCCCCTGCATGAAAGCGTATGCCTTGGCCACCCGGTTCAGGAAAATGGAAGCGCGGGGCGATGCGCCGTACTGGATCATGTGGGTCAGGGACTTGAGATTGTGTGTTTCCGGCGAACGCGTGGCGGCGACCAGGTTGACGATATAGTCCTGCAAATTTTCATCGATATAAATGGATTCGTAGACTTTCCTGGCCTTGGCGATATCTTCCGGATGAATCACCGCCTTGACTTGGGCATGGTTGTTGGACGACGAGACTCTTTGAATAATCCGCTTCTCCTCCTCCTTGGAAGGGTAGTCGATTTTCAACTTGAAGACGAATCGGTCGATCTGCGCTTCCGGCAGGGGATAGGTGCCCTCCTGCTCGATGGGATTTTGAGTGGCCATCACCATGAACGGTTCGGGCAGGGGAAAGGTTTCCCCGCCGATAGTGATCTGCCGCTCTTCCATGGCTTCCAGCAAGGCGCTTTGCACCTTGGCGGGGGCGCGGTTGATTTCATCCGCCAGGATGATGTTGGCGAACAAGGGCCCCTTCTTGACCACAAACTCCTCGGTTTTCGGTTGATAAATTTGCGTGCCGATCAGATCCGCCGGAAGCAGATCCGGAGTGAACTGAATGCGCTTGAAGCGGGCTTCGATGGTTTGGGCCAGAGTTTTGACGGCGGTGGTTTTGGCCAGTCCGGGAACCCCTTCCACCAGAATATGTTCCCCCGTCAACAGGCCCAGGATCAGCCGGTCGATCATATAGCGCTGGCCCACCAGGACCCGCTCCATTTCCTGGACCATATTCGGGATAAATTGGCTGGCCTGCTGGACAGACGCTGTGATTTCTTCGATATTCCGGGTCATTGAGACAGGTTTATGAGTGAGAGTGATTTCAAGATTAAGGTCAAGAAAACCAACCTTCTAATGGGCCACCAGGCGGATTGAAGGTCCGGATATCATATCAACCTCCCCGCCTTCCTACAAGGTATGCCTTCAATCTTTTAAAATTAACCCTTTACAAAATAGATCGTTTTCCTAAAATGGACCACTTACACTCACTCCAGAAAAAGAGGGCAAAGCATTATTATGGTTGATACGGTAGATTTAGTTAAAGCAGGCCTCAATATCGAAAACCACGAACTCGATTTGCGGGAAAAGGAACTGAAGGACGCTGATATCATCGAGATCATGAGAAGCGGCGAAATCAAAGATGTGACCGCGCTGTTTCTGGAATTCAATGAAATCGGCGATGAGGGTCTGCGGGCGGTTCTCGAATGCCCCACCATGAAAAATTTGACCGTCCTCAACCTGTTTAAAAATGAGGTGACGGATGAAGGCGTCAAAGCCATGGCCAAATCCAAATCCATGCTGAACCTTTCCGAGTTGATCCTCAGTGACAACAAAGTGTCGGCGGAAGGCGCCAAGGTCCTGGCGGAATCCAATATTCTAGGGAACCTGGTCTCCCTGTGGGTTGGCGACGGGTTGGGGGATGAAGGGGTGGAAGCGATCGCCACTTCCAAAAGCCTGACGCGTCTCAGCCAGTTGTCCCTGTACCGCAACAACATTGCCAATGATGGAGCAAAGGCTATCGCCCAATCTAAAAATCTGTCGAAGTTGACGGAGCTCAATCTAAACTGGAACTTCATCGAAACCGAGGGAGCCATAGCGTTGGCCAATTCAGAAACCCTCAAAAATCTGTTACAGTTGACGATGACCTTCAACCCCATAGGCAACCGGGGCATTGAAGCCATTGCCAATTCGGAGATGATGCAAAACATCACCCTGCTCGATTTGTACGAATGCGAGATCACCGACGAAGGCGCCCG
>JAPUGN010000027.1 GCA_027298165.1 Nitrospinota bacterium | reverse complement strand
CTTGCCCGGGGGGATCACGGTTCCGGGCTCGATGGAATTGCCCGCGCCGATGACCACATCATCCCCGATGAACGATCCCAGCTTAATGATGCCAGTATCTATAGTTTTGGTCCGATGCTTGTCCTTGATGGTGCTCCAGTCCAACTTCCGGTTGACGGTCATCGTGCCCGCGCCGATATCCACATTTTCTCCCAGCACGCTGTCGCCGATGAACGACAGGCGTCCGATATGGGAATTTTTCTGCACCACGCAGTTTTTCAATTCCACCCCATAGCCGACGGAGCAGTTGTCCTCCAGCGCAGTGTAACTGCGGATCAGGGAATTGTTGCCGATATAACAGTCTTTGCCGATGGAGCAGGGACCCTCCAGCACCGCCCCCGCCTTGATCACCACGTTGTCATCGATATGCACAGTGCCCGAAATCGTGACATTCGATTCCAGGGTTGCGGTTTTGGAAATTTTCGAATGCTCCCAGGAGTCCATAATAATTTTGTTGGCCCGCAGAATCTCCCAGGGGTAGACCACGTCCAGCCATTCTTCCTCCCACATCGAGGCTCGCAGACCCTCCTCCTCGACCAGCGCCTTGAGAGCCTTTTCCATCGACTTCTGGTTTTTCTCCAGCAATTTGAAAAAACCCGCGGGAAGAATATACACACCGGCCAGCACGTAATTGCCGAGGTGGTCCCCTCCCTTGGGTTTTTCGACGATTTTGGTGATGTTCATGTTGGCATTCAGAAACACGTTGCCGAACATCTCGTTGGACGGCGGCAGGCAGATGGAAGCCACCGGACCCTTGAAGGCGTGAAAGGACTGCTGGGTTTTGCTGAAAATGTTTTCCGCGGTAACGATATCCCCGTAGATGAGCAGGAAATACTCCCCCGGCAGGATTTTGTCCTTGATCTTCAACACCGCATCGCCGATGCCCCCCGCGCGTTTCTGCACCACGTATTGCAGATTCAGCCCGTTATGCACATGCTCGCCGATCTGCTCGATCAGCTTGTCCTTCTGATGCCCAACCACCACGAAGATGTCATTGATACCGGCCTTCTGAAGCAGGTCGAGGTTGTGGTCGAACAGATATTTTCCGGCCACGCTGATCATGGGATTGGGCCGGGTGTCGGTAAACGGTTTGAGATTGTCTCCTTTACCGGCGGCAAGGATTACAGCTTTCATAATTTAAGTTCCGATTCGTTTGATTGGGGGAACGATGGTACGGTCTGTCAGGTTTGAACTATTTGCTCGGCTTTTTTCAAATCTTCGGTCGAATTGATTCCGAGAATTTCATCCGCGTCCCGGGTCGAGTGACACTCCACCCGATGCCCGTCTCGGGTGAGAATTCCGACCGTATCGGTCAGATAATACTCCCCCTGCGCGTTGCGGGTGTCGATAGAAGCTAACGTTTTGAAAAGAATGCCTTTATCAAAACAATAAACGCCTGAGCTGTATTCGTCAACCGTTTTTTCCTGCTCAGTGGCATCTTTGGCTTCCACAACCCTCAAAACCGCTCCGCCCGGGCCCCGGACCACACGGCCGAAGTCCTTTGGTTCCTTGGTTTTAAGGCTCAACAGGGTACACCCCGCTCCGGTTTCGTGATGCTTCCGGAGCAGGGCCTGAAGGGTGGTGGAGCGGATCAGCGGCATATCCCCGCACAGGATCAGCACATCGCCCTCAAAATCCTCCAACGCCGCCTGGGCCTTTTGAACTGCGTGGCCGGTCCCCAATTGCTCTGCCTGTTCGACAAACTCCACGGGACGGTTGGCGCATGCCTGCTTGACCTCCTCCGCTTGATACCCCACCACCACGAGGACGCGTGAGGGATTCAGGGCGCCCACCGTGTCCAGAACATGGATCAGCAACGGGCGCGACGCCAGGGGGTGTAGGACCTTGGCGCGGTCGGAGTGCATCCGGGTACCTTTACCGGCAGCCAGGATGACGGCGGCTAATCCTTGTCCCGGCATTGGATGTTATAGTCCTGGATTTTTTTGCGCAGGGTGTTGCGATTGATGCCGAGAATATTGGCGGCCTTGGTCCGATTGCCCTCGGTTTCCTGAAGCACTATTTCCAAAAGGGGTTTTTCAACTCCGCCGATGATCAAATCATGAAGTCCACCGTTCTGCCGGCCGTCCATGTGTGATACGTACTGTTTAACGGTTTTATCAAGCCATTTTTCGAGGAACGGCTGGATATTTTTGTCGACCTTCGGCATATGCGTTAAACGGATAAATGGGACTTCCAGAATAGCTTTGACAGGGTGGGGAGTACGCATCCTAACAAACCCGGTGCGGCAGGTCAAGAACGGCTTGCGGCCCTGGAGATTTAAAAATTATTTACAGTTGATAAAAAACTAAGGGATGGCATAAGATGAGGGATTAAATATTGATCGCCCGAAGGAGAGAAATACAAATCGTGAAAGTCGCCTTCGCAACCCTCGGTTGCCGGACCAACCAAAACGACACTGCGGAAATGCAGACCCTGCTGGAACAGGAAGGATATTCTATCGTCGGTTCCCAGGATAAAGCCGACATCTATGTCGTTAACACCTGCACGGTGACCGCCAAAAGCGATTCCAGCTCCCGCCAGGCAGTGAAGAAATCCCTGGCCATCAACGACGCTGCAATGGTTATATTTACAGGGTGTTACGCCCAGAACAGCCCGGAAGAAGCGGCCCGGATTCCGGGACTGGATGTGGTGCTGGGCAACGCCAACAAGCTGGAAATCGCTGACGTGATCAAGGCCCAATTGAACCGAATACACCAGGAAGACGCCTTCGGCCTGCCGCTGGTGCACATGTCGGACATCACGCAGAAATGGGATTTCAAGACCATCCCCGTGGCCGATTTTCACGGCAAAACCAAGGCGTTCATCAAAGTGCAGACCGGATGCGACGAGGCCTGCTCGTTCTGCACCGTGGTGCGGGCGCGGGGCCGGTCCATCAGCGATTCCCGGGAAAACATTCTCAACAACGTGCGCCATTCGCTGGCGGCGGGGTTTCGGGAAATCACCCTCACCGGAATTAATCTCGGGACTTACGGGATGGACCTCAATCCGCCGGAAACGTTTTCTTCGCTGGTGGAGGATATCCTGAACCTCGCAGGCGACTTCCGGGTGCGCATCAGTTCCATCAACCCGATGGAAATCGACGACCGCTTGATCGCCCTTATGGAGGAACGCGATAATTTGTGCCCGCATTTTCACATTCCCCTGCAAAGCGGAGACGAGACCATTCTTTTCCAAATGCGCCGAAACTACAACATCCGGCAATATCGGGAGGTGGTCGGAAAAATCGCCCGCCGCATTCCAAATGTCGGTCTGGGCGCGGATATCATCGTCGGCTTTCCCGGAGAAACGGAGGCCCAATTTGAAAACACCCGGCAGATGGTGGAAGAGTTGCCCTTCACCACCCTGCACGTGTTTTCCTATTCGCCTCGACCAGGTACGGAGGCCTCCGGGTTCCGCAACGACGTTCCCAAAGCCGTGAAAAAAGAACGCAATAAAATTCTGACTGCGTTGGGAAATCGGAAAGCCTTGGAGTTTCGCCGCAGTTTTCTGGATCAAACCGTAAACGTACTGGTCGAGAACAGCCGTGAACCTCTAACCGGGCAACTGCGCGGCCATTCGGAAAACTATTTCCCGGTTGTGTTCGAAGGCGATGACGCGTTGATGAACCGCATCATTCCGGTCCGCATTCTTGACGTTTCGGAACAACAGGTTTCCGGATGCCCGGCCTCATAACCCTGACCACCGATTTCGGTACCGACGATCCATTTGTAGGCATCATGAAGGGGGTTATACGGTCCATCCACCCGACGGTGGAGATTATTGACCTGACCCACGGCATCGAACCGCAAAACATTCTGCAGGCGGCGCTGGTGTTGAAGACGGCGACCCCCTACTTCCCGAAAAAAACCATACACGTGGCGGTGATCGATCCCGGCGTCGGCGGCACTCGCCGTGCGATGGCGGTCAAAAGCGGTACCAGCCATTATGTCGGGCCGGACAACGGGATCTTCAGTTGCGTGCTGAACGCCAAAAGCCGGTGCGTCGAGTTGACCCAGAAAAAATATTTTTTGCCGGAGGTATCCGCTACTTTTCACGGCCGCGACATTTTCGCGCCGGTGGCGGCATGGATTGCCAAGGGCACTCCTTTAAAATCACTGGGACGTCCCGTCAAGGACCCCCAAACCCTGGCGTTGCCCGAGCCTTTATGGAATGGGAAATCGATTGAGGGCCAGGTGATCTATATCGACCGATTTGGCAACGCCGCCACCAATATTCCGGGGGAGCTGGTTTCGGCACATTGCCCGAACGCCCACACATTGACGATTAAAATAGGAAGAACGGCCATTCGCGGCCTGGCGGCCCATTACTCAGAATGCGCCCCGCACTTGACGCGATCCCTCATCAACAGCTGGAACGCCCTGGAACTGTTCGAGCGTGAGGGAAATGCGGCCCGCTCGTTAAAACTGAAGGTGGGGCAGAACATCCAGGTCATCCCGTAACCATGAGCAAAAAAAGTCAAAACGCCAACGGCATCAAAATCATCTGCCAGAACAAAAAGGCCCGGCACAATTACTATATCGAGGACACGATGGAAGCGGGTGTGGTGTTGCAGGGAACCGAGGTCAAGGCGCTCCGCGAGGGCAAGGCCAGCATGGCCGACTGCTACGCCGTGGTGGACCGGGAGGAAGTCTTCATGCTGCACTGCCACATCAGCCCCTACACCCCGGCGCACAGCTTCAATCACGATCCCATGCGCAAGCGCAAGCTCCTGCTTCATAAAAAGGAGATTGCACGCTTGATCGGCGTCACCCGGGAAAAAGGGTACAACCTGATTCCGTTGAAACTGTATTTTAAAAACGGGAAGGTCAAGGTGGAACTCGCCGTGGCGAAGGGAAAGAAAGACTACGACAAGCGGGACACCCTCAAAAAACGCGAAGCCGACCGAGAAATCGCCCGCGCCATGAAAAAAGACAAACCTTAGTCTTTGCGGATTACCATGACCACACCGGCAATAGCGGTGCATGCGCCGATGAAGCCCCACAGTCCGATCACTTCCGGCGTCACCAGGCCCGGCGCCACCACCGGTAAAATTTGCATGACGGTCAGTGTGATAAATGGGTTGAGCGTAATCACCACGCTCAGCAACCACAGGGGAATATAATTGATCGCCTCCGCCAGACATCCGTAGGCCAATAGGGTGTTTATTCCCAGAAAAACCATCAACACCCAACTGCCGAAATTGGTGTTGTTGAAATCGGCCCAGATCACGGCGGGAGTCAACACCACCGCGGCGGTGCCATACACCAGCAGGTTCAGATGCTGAGCTTCGTACTGCGCCGCCAGTTTTTTCTGAAACACCACGTAGCCCACCCACAACAACCCGGCGGCCTGTACATATAAGGTGGCTTCCGTGTACACCTCTCCCCCCCATTGGCGGCTCTGGTCCCGGAAAAAAAGAACGAAGCCGACAACGGCGATGGCCAGCCCGATGCCCTGCTTGCGGTTAAATGTTTCCTTGAACAACACCACGCCCAGGATTACCAGTAGAACCGGCGCCGTCTGGATCAGAATTCCGGCATTGGAGGGACTGCTGGTTTCGATCCCTCTCAGAAAATAATAATAATTGCCCGCCAGAAATAAACCCGCCAGGACGCCGAACCCCGGCGGAGAGACCAGGATCGATTCCGGTTGCTTCTTCCGGATTTTCAGAAACAGATATAGGGCAGGAAACGCGAAGGCAAAACGGAACCAGACGATACTGCTCCCGGAAAATTCCTCAAGGGCGATTTTCATCAGGATGGGTAGAACGCCCCACAGTGTGGCCGTGATCATCGCATAGGTGAGGCCCCGTGCATAGTCGGTCTTCATGGGTCGCCGTCAGTTAAGGCGGGCAAACTTTTCCAGCATGGCCAAACCCTGTTTCTGGCTTTTTTCAGGGTGAAACTGAAAGGCGTGGATGTTGTCGTGTTCGATGCCGGAGACAAAATCCTCCCCGTAGCGGGTGGTGGTGGCGATTATGTCCCGGTTCTCGGGCACGACGTAGTAGGAATGGACAAAATAATAGTAGGGATGCGCGTCCATCGAATCAAACAGCGGCGATGGTTTGTTGACGGTCAGGGTGTTCCATCCCATGTGCGGGACTTTCAGTGCGGGATCGTCGGGAAAATTAAAGCGTATCACTTTCCCCGGCAGGATTCCCAGGCCCTCCACCGTTCCAAACTCGATGCTCTCCTCGAACAGCAGTTGTAAGCCGAGGCAAATGCCCAGAAACGGTTTCCCGGAATGAATGGATTTACGGACAACATCGATCAGTCCCAGCCGGTCGAGGTTGTCCATGCAGTCCTTGAACGCCCCGACACCGGGCAGTACCACCGAATCGGCATCCAGAATGGTTTGCGGGTCGCTGGACACCACCGCATCCGAGCCTACGGCTTCCAGCGCTTTGTGCACTGACCGCAGATTGCCCATGCCATAGTCGATGATGGCGATCATTTAAAGAGTGCCTTTGGGAGACGGAATTGCGTTGGATCTGGGGTCCAGGGAACAGGCCTGATCCATCGCTTTCGCAAATGCCTTGAAGGAGGCTTCCACGACGTGGTGCAGGTTGTTCCAGTAGGGAGAATTAAAATGCAGGGTGAGTCCGCAGTTGGCGGAGACCGCCTGGAAAAACTCCGGCACCAGTTCGACATCGAACTCGCCCAGCTTCCCCTTGGGCAGGTCGATATTGAACACATAGTAGGAGCGGCTCAAGTCCACCACGCAGTTCACCAGCGCCTCGTTCAAAGGCACACTGGCCTGGGCGAATCTCCGGATTCCTTTTTTGTCTCCGAGGGCTTTTTCAAAGGCCTGACCCAGCGTGATTCCCAGGTCCTCCACCATGTGGTGGAAATCGATGTGGGTATCGCCTGTCGCTTTTACTGTGAGATCGAAAAAACCGTGGCGGGACAATTGCGCCAGCATGTGATCCATGAACGGAATCGGGGTTTGGATATCATGTTGCCCCGTCCCGTCCAGAACCAGGCTGACTTCAATTTGAGTTTCACTGGTGACCCGTTTAACTTGCGAACATCTTTCCATGGATCGGTTGGTCTACCTTTTTACTGGCTTGACTATTGCGGCAGGCTGGGTCGCTTTGCCGTTGGAGGAAAGACTTTTCTTACCTCCGTTCCCCTGGTAATTTTTACCGCCGTTGCTGGGAGTGGATGGGCTCTGGACCATCACTTTCTGATAAAATCTCTGTACGGTATCGAAGATCCCTTCCGGGTCC
>JAPUGN010000026.1 GCA_027298165.1 Nitrospinota bacterium | reverse complement strand
CAACTCCACAATATTTTTATTATGGATCCGCACCGAAACCGCTTCTTTCCTCAGCCGGGTGCCGTTGCAGGCGGGGCAGGGCAGGGCGCGCATGTACCGCGCGATTTCGTCGCGTTGGGATGACGATTCGGTTTCGTGGTAGCGCCGCTCCATGTCGGGGATGATGCCATCGTGGGTGCCGGTATATGTTTGTCGGCGGCCGTCCTTCTCGTTACAATATTTCACCGGCCGGTCTACCGCACCGTGGAGCAGGATATCGCGCGTTTCCTGCGGCAGGTTCTTGAAAGGCGTGCTCAATTTGAAATTGAAATTTTGCGCCAGCGCTTCCACCATCTGGTGAAAACCGATGGAGGTTTTTTTCTGCCAGGGATGGATCGCCCCGTCGCGGATCGAGAGCGAGGAATCGGGCACCACCAGGTCGGGATCTATCTCCATTTTGTTTCCGAGGCCGTCGCATTTGAAACAGGCCCCGGTAGGATTGTTGAAAGAGAACAGGCGCGGCTCCAGCTCCGGATAACTGATGCCGCAGTAACTGCACGCAAATTTTTCGCTGAACAGCAGTTCCTCATCCTTTTTAGATTTCGCGCCGGCCAGGATGGCGACCACCAGACTGCCTTCGCCCAGTTGCAGGGCGGTTTCGATGGATTCCGCCAATCGCTTGCCCATTTTGCTTTTGATGACCAGGCGGTCCACCACCGCCTCAATCGTGTGCTTGAACTTTTTATTGAGTTCGACGCCGTCCTCCAACTGCCGCACTTCGCCGTTGACCCGGGCCCTTACGAAACCTTTTTTCTGAAGTTCGAGCAGGTCCTTTTTGAATTCTCCCTTGCGGTCTTTCACGATAGGCGCCAGGATCATTACCTTGCGGCCCTCCGGGATAGTCTGTACCTGATCGGTGATCTGCTGAACGGTTTGCGAGGCGATCTGCCGATCGCATCCATAGCAGAACACATGACCGACGCGGGCGTATAACAGGCGCAGGTAATCGTAAATTTCGGTGACGGTGCCGACGGTGGACCGGGGATTTTTACTGGAGGATTTCTGTTCGATGGAAATGGCGGGCGACAGGCCCTCGATGTAATCGACGTCCGGCTTCTCCATCATCTCCAGAAACTGCCGGGCATAGGCCGACAGGGATTCCACATAGCGGCGCTGGCCCTCGGCGTAGATGGTATCGAACGCCAGTGAAGATTTGCCGGACCCACTGAGGCCGGTGATGACCACCAGCTGCTCGCGCGGCAGGGTCAGGTTGATGTTTTTCAAGTTGTGCTCGCGGGCACCCTTGATGGTTATATTTTCTAAAGCCATAAAATAACTTGTGATAGATTACTTAAAGTAATTCCTTAAAATAGGTTTGGCCACTTTTGATCGACCCGCTGTTTGATCTCGTCGGACATGACGATCTCCTCCGGCCAGTTTTGGCGGTAGCCCTCCTCGGGCATTTTGCGTGTGACGTCGATGCCGGCCCGCTGACCGGAGATCTGGACATCGCGTTTGGGATCGAGGTTGTTGAACAGTTTCCAGAGGACTTGCGATGTGTTGTCGAGATTCACATGCGCTTCCAGCACCAGGAGCACACCGACGGATGAAAATGCCTCGTCCTTGAAAAAGTTTTGGATGAACTCTTTGCCTTGTCCGGGTTGTTGTTTATCCAGCGCGACCAGCAGAATCGGACGGCGCGCGGACAAATGAACCAGACGACTGGATCGCACTTCCGGAAAATTTTCTTTAATCTGTTCAGCAAGTCCGGCTTCCGAGGTTGGCATTTTGTCCGGCACCGGAGTCCGGGGCGGTTCGCCGTCGATGACGCAGGTGGCGTCGATGCCGAGCTTGGACCCGTACAACGCCCGGTCGGAGGCGTGGTTTAACACGTCGAGAATGCCTTCCGAGAAAAATAGATCCCGTGCGAGGTCGACCTTGTCGAGCAGGAGTTTTAAAATTTGCGCTTCGTTCTGGACATCCACATCGGCATCGACAGCGACAATGGTTTTAACGAAACTCATTTGTCCCAGGCCCCACAGGGCGCTCATGAGGCGCCGCTCCTGCATCGGGTAGCGCTTGTTTAAAGAAACGATCACGCAGTTGTGAAACACCCCCTCCAGCGGCATATTCATATCGACGATTTCCGGGAGTTGGGTCCTGAGCAGCGGCAGGAAAATGCGCTCGGTCGCCTTGCCAAGATAAAAATCCTCCTGTGGCGGAATGCCGACGATGGTGGTCAGGTACACGGGATCCTTGCGGTGTGTGATGGCGGTGACGTGAAATACGGGATACTCCCCGTCCTGCGAATAATAGCCGGTGTGGTCGCCGAACGGCCCTTCCAGCCGCATTTCGGCGGGATCGATATAACCTTCCAACACGATTTCGGCGTGCGCCGGGACTTCGAGGTCGACGGTTTTACATTTCACCAGGGGCACCGCTTTTTTGCGGACGAACCCCGCCAGCAGAAACTCGTCGATGCCGTAAGGCAGGGGTGCGGAGGCGGCGTAGCAGGTGGCGGGATCGGCGCCAATGGCCACCGCCACTTCCATCCGTTGGTTGGCTTTCCGGTATTCGTGAAAAAAGTGGGCGCCGTCTTTATGAATGTGCCAGTGCATGGCGGTGGTGGCTTTGCCGAACACTTGCATGCGGTACAGTCCGATGTTGCGGATCGAACGGTCCAGGCTTCGGTTGATGACGATGGGGTAGGTGATGAACCGCCCGGCATCGTCAGGCCAGCATTGAATGATAGGGATGCAGCCGAGGTCCACGTCATGGCCCGTCATCACCACCTCCTGACAGGAAGCCTGTCTTGCAGAGACGATTTTCGGAGGAAATTTAGATGCCTGCAGAAGCATGGGCAGCAGTTTCGCCTTATCCGCCAGCGTCGCGGGCGGGGCGATTTTGAGATAACGTTCGATCTCCCGCGCGATGTTCTCCAGGTCGGCGACACCAAGCGCCAACCGGATGCGCCGCCAACTGCCGAAGGCGTTGATCAAAACCGGCATGGCGGAGCCTTCGACGTTTTCGAACAACAGGGCCTTGCCGCCGTCCGGGCTTTTGGATACGCGGTCGGTGATCTCGGCGATTTCCAGGAGGGGAGAGACCGGTTCTGCGATGCGCACCAGCTCCCCTTCGGCCTCCAGCCGCTCGATAAAT
>JAPUGN010000257.1 GCA_027298165.1 Nitrospinota bacterium | reverse complement strand
GCTGGCGGTGGCGGCCACCACCGTGGTGTATTTCATGGCGTCATGTTCATCCAAAGTTTTCACCACGCGCGCGACGGTCGACCGTTTTTGGCCGATGGCGACATACACGCAGAACATGTTCTGGCCTTTCTGATTGATAATGGTGTCGATCGCAACGGCGGTTTTACCGTTCTGGCGGTCGCCTATGATCAATTCGCGCTGGCCGCGGCCAATTGGTTTCATGCCGTCGATACCCTTGATGCCGGTCTGCATCGGTTCGTGAACGGATTTACGGTCGATCACGCCCGGCGCGATTCTTTCAATCGGCCCGTGTTGCTTGGCGTTGATCAGGCCTTTGCCGTCGATGGGTTGTCCCAACCCGTCCACCACGCGGCCGACCAGTTCGGGACCGATCGGCACTTCCATGATGCGTCCGGTGCGCTTGACCTCGTCCCCCTCCTTAATATTGTTGTCGAAGCCAAGGATGACGGCGCCGATGTTATCTTCCTCCAGGTTCAGCACCATGCCCGCCAGGTCGCCGGGAAACGTCAACAGTTCTCCGGCCATGGCGTTTTCAAGACCATAGATCCGAGCGATACCGTCGCCCACCGAGATCACCCGGCCGGTTTCCTTGAGTTCAATTCCTGAATCAAAACCCTGAATCTGTTTCTGAATCAGGGAACTGATTTCATCCGCTCGTAGACTCACTTAAGACCTCCTCTTGTTCTATAGACTGTTTTAGCAGGGCCAAACCGTTTTTAAGGGTAGCGTCGGCGACCAGACTTCCCACATTCAATCTCAAGCCGCCGATCAGGCTTTCATCGACATTCGCTTCGATGATCGCGTTTTTGCCCAGAATCTTTTCCAGGTTGGACTGGAGCTTTTTTAACTGTTTGTCGTTCAGGGGATAGGCACTGGACACATTCACCCGGACCTGATTCAACCGTTTGGCAACTGCATTTTCAAAAAATTCGGTGATGTTTTTCAGAAATACCATTTTGTTGCGATCGACCAGAAGCTTCAGGAGATTGCGTACCTCGTCCAAAGCGGACACACGGTGGCACATGTTCTTCAGCATAGCCGCTTTGTTTTCACGGGGGAACGAGGGATGGATGAAAAAACGGTTCAGGCTGGGTTCCGTCTGGAACGCGTCCTGAAACCACCTCAGGTTTTCCAGCGCGGTTTGCAGGCTTTTGTCGTCGGCAATGGAGCCCGACAACGCTTCCGCAAATCGTTTGCCTATCTGGTTCTCGATCATAATAATGGATCAGAAATAAATTTAATGGAACACGATTAAAAGGGACTCAGGCCTGTTTTTCCAGGGTCGAAACCACTTCATCGATGGACTCGTCCACCAGCCGTTTTTTATCATCTTCCGTCAACGCGCGTTTCAAAACCTTTTCCGCCGAAGTGATGGTCAAGGCGGCAATATAACCCCGGATTTCGGCCAGAATCTGATTGCGCGCCGCTTGAATTTCGTGCTCGGCCTCTTTCTGCATCTGGCGGCATTTGGCCTGGGTTTCTTCCAGGGTTTTCTCCTGGATTTTACGCGATTCTTCAACGGCCAACTGGACAATCATGGTGGCCTTGTCATGGGCGGCTTTGAGCTGTTCTTCAAAATCCTTTTTCAGTTTTTCCGCCGCCGCTTTAATATCCTCGGCACTTTGCAAATCACCGGAAATCTTTTTCTCACGGGCCTCAAGGATCTCAAAAATTGGCGGAAAGGCATACTTCTTCATCACGAACATAAAGATTCCGAATGAAATAATCGACCAAAATATTAAAGATGAGAATATTTCTATTTGCTGAAATTGCGGCATTTTCTTAATCCCCAAAAGTGATTATTGATTACAACCCGCCCGTCTGTGCCTGAATTTTTCAACCGGGCCCGCTAACAATCAAGTAGTGGGAATGTAACCCATAATAATGAACGCCAGCACCAATGCAAACAGGGCAATCGCTTCACACAGAGCAAATCCGATCCAGCAATATTTTCCGACCCGGGCTTCCGCATTGGGTTGTCGTCCGACCGTCTCAATGGTTTTGCCAAAAATGTAAGCGATTCCCAGGCCGGCGCCGTTGAAACCAACCGCACACAATCCCATACCTATTAAACCCGCAACACTTGAATCCATTCGACCTCTCCTCAAATTTTTAGTTGTCAGATCAATGCATTTTGATGACATCGCCTATATAAAAACAGGTCAATGTCGTAAAGATATAAGCTTGGATAAAAGCGACCATAAGCTCCAAACCGTTGATGGCTACAGTGAAGCCAAAAGGAAGCACTCCAAGGAACCACGGCAGAGACAGGGTCATACCAAATAAAACCGCCAATATTGTATGGCCGGCCGTCATGTTGGCGAACAAACGTACCGCCAACGAGAAGGGGCGTGCCAGCATGCTGATGATTTCGATCGGAATCATCAAAGGAATCAGAATTTTAGGGATGCCCGCAGGCAACAGGATTCCAAGAAAGCGCAGGCCGTGGCGTCCAAAACCAATGAACAGGGTCATCAGAAATATAAATACCGCAAAGGTCCCGGTGACCACCAACTGGCTGGTCAGGGTGTACGAGCCGGGGAACAAGCCGATCACATTGCAACTGAGAATGAAAAAAAACAACGCCGCCACGAAAGGGAAAAATTTCCGTTCTTCCTTACCGATGAAATCATCCACCAGTCCTCTCAGAAAGAGCAGAAGCATTTCAGCAATGCTTTGTAATTTGGACGGCACCAGGCGAAGGCCTGTTTTTCTAATCAACAGGAACATGCCAAACACCAGCGCCAGCCCGACCCACATGATGAAAATGCCCTTGTTAAGGGAAATATCGATCCCCAAGAGGTTCAAATGAACCAAAGGATGCAACTCAAAATGATGTAAGGGATTTTCTTTCATCGAACCCGCTAAAGACCTTCTCCTTTGGGGGTTTGATCCCCGTTGTTTTTATCTTCGTCAACCTGCAGGCCCATAGCTGTCCGGTACACGCTCAAGCATCCGGCCGCTCCCCCGAATACCACACCTGCCAAAATGCCCCACGGTCGGGTGTTAAAAAAATGATCCGCGGCGTACCCCATGAGCACACCGATCATGGTTGCGGCCACCATTTCTGTACCCAGACGGAGCGCCAAACCCAAACCCTGCTGGAGACCGCTTCCTTTATTCATTGTTCTCGGCAGGTGGAATAACCGTGTAATGGCCAGAACAATGGGCCGCAATCAGGTTATCTCACAACTGACCTCTGCCTTGTTTCAGTGTTTCTGCGTTGACCCAAAATGGATCAAAACTCGTATTCTTTTTGGGAAAAAACCGACAAGAATGACCAGAAAAGCTTGGAATAGCGAAAACCGCCAAGATTTTTTATAGTAGGGGGTTCCGCTCACATAATCAAGAAGAACTACAGTTTGTCAGGGGGAAAACCCGGCCCCGGTGAGGACACCCACCGTTCCTGCCCACTTCAATCCGTAGGATTTCCGCCGGTCAATAAGGCAACTCGCCGTAGGTTTTTTCGAATTCGTCAATGGGGACCATATCGATGGCGTCCCAAGGGCACCCTTCGAGTAAGGTATCCATGGGCCCTTTGGTGATGCACTTTTTACAACCTATGCACAGCAGGTAATCCACCTCCACCCGGTTGAAAATTGGCGCATCGGGGTTTTTGACTTCAAACATGCACAGGTCCACCGGGCATTCGGTGATGCAAATCGGGGAACCGGCGCACCCGGTGCAGGCGTCGTTGATCACCGCCATTAATTTGGGCTTTCGCTTCCTTTTAACGCTTCTTTTTTCTCGTTCGGCTACGGCCATTTTTCAACACTTTATAGAAGATGGATCATAGTATTTATTCTAACAAAAGCGACTTTGATGTATAGCAAATTCCCCTCTCCCATGCAAGCTTTTGGTAAGAAATGAGTCCTGCTTTCAAGAATATCGCCGGAACCCAGGCCGGGGCTCCTTTCCCTTTACAGATAGAGACACTTATAATAAGATAAACCTCCTCGGCATTGAATTTTTGCCGTCCGGCCCAGGGCTTTTCCCTGGCTCCGGAAAACACAGAATATGCGTATTGTCGTTTGCCTCAAACGTTTAAATATATGGATTTAAATCGAAAATCATGTCTTTTGAGCGCATCCTTGGCCAAGGCCAGGCGAAACATATATTAGGTCAGGCTCAATCCCTGGACCGGCTTTCCCACGCCTATCTGTTCTACGGGCCTGAAAGCGTTGGCAAAAAGCTCTTGGCGATCGAATTCGCCAAGGCCCTGAACTGCCTCTCCCCGGACACCCCAGACGCCTGCGGCGGTTGCGACTCCTGCCGCAAAATTGACAATCGCGTTCACCCCGATTTCTTTTTTCTCGAGCCCACCCTGTCCACCCCCACCGCACGGGAACCGGCCATCAAAATTGACGACATCCGAGACCTGCAGAAAAAGCTGGGCTTCTTGCCCTACGAAGGCCAAACCAAAGTGGCCGTGATCGACCGGGTGGAAAAAATGAATCTCCAGGCCTGCAACGCCTTTCTGAAAACTCTGGAGGAACCGCCGTCCGCCACCGTCCTCATCCTGACCACGTCCAATATCAATCAGCTGTTGCCGACCATGATTTCACGTTGTCAGGGCATCAAGTTCGATCCCCTGCCGCCGGAGGCTATCCGGGAAATTCTTTTGAGCCAGGAAGAGGAAACGATGGACCCAGCTGAGGTGGACGTACGGGTCGGCCGCTCGCAGGGACAGGTGTCCCGCGCCCTGGGCGACGAAGCCACGCAAACCGCGTCCTATCGGCCGGAAATGATCCGTCTGATCGATCAAGTCTCCTTTAAAAGGATGGATCTACTGTTCCAATGGTCGAAGGCCATGTCTAAGGGAGGCGAACCTCTGGCTCCCATTCTGGAAGAGATGCTCGGCCTGATCCGGGACATGGCCTTTATCCGGTCAGGCGGCTCGCCCGACCAGTTGTTCAACCGGGATCTGCTGGCGGAGCTGGAACCGGTGGCGCAACACAAACCGCTGTCGATGCTGTTGCAGATGGCCGACGCGGTTTATCGAACGCAGAACGCGTTATTGGGCAACGCCAACGCCCAGCTCGCTCTGGAAACCCTGTTGTTGGATTTTTGCGAGGCCGCCTGAGATGGAACGATCCATGAAACTCAAACGCGATTGCCCCAAGAAAGAGCAGGCGAAACAGCCGCCGGGTCCGCCGCCCAAATTTGTGATCGGAGTCCGCGTGCGGGGATCGATCAAGTCGGAATCGTGCAATCCGCACAACCTGATACTCCGGGTCGGCACACAGGTAATGGTCGACACCCCCGATGGCCCCAAAATTGGACAGGTGATTTCCAACAAGATTATCAACATTCGCAAAGATCCCAATTTCGCCCCACCCAGAATTCTGCGCATCGCCGATGAAAAAGACCGGGCCAAAGAGAAAAGTCTGGAAGAACGGGAATCGAATGCCAACCTCCTGTGTTGGTCGCTGATTGATCAACTGAATCTGGCGATGAACCTGAGCCGGGTGGTTTATTTCGAGGAAATGAACAAAACGATTTTTTATTTCACGGCTGAAGGACGCATTGATTTTCGCGAACTGGTCAAGCAACTCGCCGCCAAACTGCGGCATCGCATTGAAATGCGCCAGGCCGGCGTGCGGGATGAGGCCAAGGCCATCACTGGCCACGGAATCTGCGGGCAATCGCTGTGCT
>JAPUGN010000256.1 GCA_027298165.1 Nitrospinota bacterium | reverse complement strand
AGCTTTAACCGAAGTTTCGTTGTTTTTGGAACACCAGGGAACCATCCAGGACCACGGCCAACTGCTCCAGGCCCTTTTGGAGCGGGACCAGCTGGGGAGCACGGGGATCGGCGACCATATGGCCCTTCCCCACGCCAAATCCGAGAGCATCGACCGGATTGTGACGGTGTTCGCGCGGTCCCCGGGAGGCATCAACTTCGATTCTCTGGACCGCAAACCGGTGCACTTTATGTTCCTGTTACTCGCGCCCCCTACGTCCACCGGGTTGCACCTGAAAGCGCTGGCCAAGATTGCCCGGCTGTTTAAAAATCCAGCTCTGCGTGACAACGTTCTGAAGGCGGAGAACGCCGGCGCCATTTACTCGTTGATTCTGGAAGAAGATTCCAAAATCGTTTAGCACCGTCTCTTGGGACGGATTATTCACTTCAGTGGGAGAAAGTTGCGTGTATTCTGGAATTGCCGTATACAGTGGAGTGGCCATCTGGCAAGCCTACCTGCTTGACCGGTCCAGGGTTTGTGTCATCAAGCACAGTATCCCCGAAAGTGAAATCGAAGGGGAAATCAAGCGGCTCAGGGACGCCATCGAAAAATCCAAGGCTCAGATGCGGGACCTCAAGCAACGGGCCAGCTCCATCGCTGATAAGTACGCGATCATCCTCGATACTTACACGCTTCTGCTGGAAGACGATATCCTCATCAACGAAACCATCGAGACCATCAGGCGGGAGCACTCCAATGCCGAATGGGCGCTGACTGTCACCCTCGAAAAGTTCACCAACCTGTTCAACAACATCAACGACGATTACCTGAAAGCCAAAAAGGACGATCTGGATCTGGTGGTTCATGGGGTTATCAAAAACCTGATCGGGCACCACCAGGAAAGCCTCGAGGATATCGACGAACCGGTAATTATCATCACCCATGAGTTGAGTCCCTCGGACACGATCTTGATGTCCAAAAGCTATATCCTGGGAATGGCCACCGAAGTGGGCGGCAAAACCTCCCATGTCGGGATTTTTGCCTCCGCGCTGGGCATCCCGGCGGTGGTGGGTCTCGGTGATTTCAACCGGTTCGTCAATTCCGGAGATACCGTCATCATCGACGGCATCCAGGGGGAAGTGATCGTCCAGCCCGACAAGGAACGGCTCCGTCACTACCGGAAAAAACAGCAGAATTACCAGCGTTATGAAAAGACCCTGCTGAAGGACATCGGCCTGACCGCGGAAACCCTGGACGGAGAGATGGTCCAGTTGATGGCCAACATCGAAACCCTCCATGAAGTGAAAACCGTCCGCAAATACGGAGGCAAAGGAATCGGCCTGTACCGCACTGAATTTTTGTATCTGGCGGCCAACACCCTGCCGACCGAAGACGAACTGTACTCCAACTTCAAAAAGGTGGTACAGGCCATGGAGCCTTACCCTGTGGTCATCCGCACCCTGGATATCGGAGCCGACAAGCAACTCCGGAAAATCAACGATACCCCCGAAGACAATCCGGCCCTGGGCTTGAGGGGCATCCGGCTTTCGCTGGCACAGCCCGATCTTCTTATGAATCAATTGAAAGGAATTTTGCGGGCCAGCCTATACGGAAAAACCAAAATCCTATATCCTATGGTCTCCAGTGTGGAAGAAGTGGTGGAGGCGAACAAGTATCTGGAACAAGCCAAAGAGGAGTTGAAGAACGCCCAGATTCCTTTTCATGATGACATTCCCGTGGGAGCCATGATCGAAACCCCGGCAGCGGCTCTCATTGTCGATCGGATACTGGAAGAGGTCGACTATATCAGCATCGGCACCAACGATTTGATTCAATATGTCCTCGCAGTGGACCGGATCAATGAAAACGTAGCTCACCTGTATCAGCCTTTTCATCCCGCCGTCCTGAGAATTTTGAAAGATGTTTTTGCAAAGGCGGAGAGCATGGGCAAACCCGTCTCCATTTGCGGAGAACTGGGCGGCGATCCCATGGCCACCTTTTTACTGCTGGGTCTGGGCAAAGTGCATGAGTTGAGCATGGAACCTCATTCCATACCCAAAGTAAAAAATATTTTGAGAAAAATGACCTTGAAGGAAGCCCGTGCCCTGGCCGATCACGCCTTGAGCCTGTCCACCTCAGAAGAAGTCAACCGGTTCATCAACAGTGAAATGCGAAACCGGTTTCCTTCGGACTTTGACCGGGATCTGGCTTTTGACGAGAAAAAGTGATCCTCCAGCCCAAGTATGGATCTTCTGTACCTGGCAGGGAAAATATTCAACAGACTTAGAACTCTTTCACCCTCAAACGAAGGTAAGTTTTTATGAGCTCAGGAAAATATTTGTTCACCTCAGAATCCGTATCCGAAGGCCATCCCGACAAAATTTCGGACCAGATTTCGGATGCCATACTCGATGCCCTTTTGAAAAAGGACCCTATGTCCCGTGTAGCCTGCGAAACAATGGTCACGACGGGACTGGTCGTCATATCCGGGGAAGTCACCAGCAAGGCCTACGTGGAAATTCCAAAAGTCGCCCGAAAAACCATCAAAGAGATCGGCTACACCCACTCCGACATGGGCTTCGATTTCCATACCTGCGGGGTGATGGTCACTCTCGACGAGCAGTCCCCGGATATCTCACAGGGCGTGGATGACAAACAACACGAGCAGGGAGCCGGCGACCAGGGCATGATGTTCGGGTACGCCTCCAATGAAACTCCGGAGTTGATGCCCGCTCCCATCATGTATTCCCATAAACTCGTCCGCAAACTGGCCGACGTTCGCAAAAAGGGAATCCTGCCGTTTCTCCGGCCGGACAGCAAGTCCCAGGTTTCGATCCGCTACGAAAACGGAAAACCCCTTTGCGTTGAAACCGTGGTCATCTCCTCACAGCACGACCCCGACGTCTCCAACAAAAAGATTCGCTCGGAAATCATCGAGGAAGTCATACAAAAGGTGATCCCAAAAAGTTTTCAGCATAAAAACATGAAAATCCACATCAACCCCACCGGGCGCTTTGTCATCGGGGGTCCGCAGGGCGATTGCGGCCTGACCGGCCGGAAAATCATTGTCGACACTTACGGCGGGTCCTCTCGACACGGAGGAGGCGCCTTCTCCGGGAAGGATGCCAGCAAAGTGGACCGCTCCGCCGCCTACATGGCCCGTTACATCGCCAAAAATCTGGTGGCCGCTAAAATCGCCGACCGGTGCGAAGTCCAACTGGCCTATGCCATCGGCGTGGCCGATCCGGTTTCCGTTTTTGTCGACACGTTCAACACACATCACATCGATCCCAACAAAATTGAAAAACTGATCCGCGATCATTTTACTTTGAAACCGGCCGGAATTATCAAAGCCTTGGATTTGCGAAAACCCCGGTTCACGCCCACGGCCGCCTACGGTCATTTCGGTCGAAAAGAAAAAAGTTTCACCTGGGAGAAAACCGACAAAGTCGCCAAGCTGAAAAAAGCCGCCGGACTATAACCACCGGGATATCGATTCTCCATTCCGTTCTCGCAAGAATCAGGACAGGGTTAGGAATAGGTTGCGGTTCCTGGTCCGTTCTGTTTTAATAACGCCATTGATTTCAATGAAGGATAATCTACGGTGGCTCAAACAGTTCGGATCGGACTCATCGGCGCGGGTTCCAATACCCGCAAAATGCATATTCCGAAATTCCAGGCCATTGAAGGTGTCCAGATTACGGAAGTGGCCAACCGCTCCCCTGCTTCGGCTCAAAAAATCGCCGACGCATTCCAAATCCCCACAGTTCGAAATCACTGGCACGACATCATCGAGTCTAAAGACGTAGACGCCGTTGTTATTGGCACCTGGCCGGACCTGCATTGCGAAGCGACCCGCATGGCTCTGCAGGCGGGCAAGCACGTCCTGTGCGAAGCTCGAATGGCGATGGATGAAGCCGATGCCCGAACCATGCTTCAAACCTCCTACCAGCATCCGCAATGCGTCGTGCAAATTGTTCCCTCCCCGTTCACCCTGCATGCAGACCCGACGCTTCTCCAGATGCTCGACAACAATGAAATCGGAAAACCGCGGCTATTTCGCTTCGAGTACCAGGCACCGCCTCTGGTTTCCATGGGAGAAACCCTCCA
>JAPUGN010000255.1 GCA_027298165.1 Nitrospinota bacterium | reverse complement strand
GCCCCCCAGGAAGAAGAAATCGAACACGCACAACTCCACTTCGTGATCGCCGATGGCGGCGGTGCCGCAGACGATGGAATCGGTGCTGCCTCCCGCCTTGATGGAACTTTTAATACGGTCCTTGTAGCGTTTCTTGTCCTTGAATTTGATCGGGTCGGCGGACGTCAGGTTGTGGTCGTGTTCTTCAAACGAATCGGGATTGACCAGTAGACGGATGCGGTCGGCGGCGACCATGCGTAAATGGTGGTCGCATTTGGGGCAAAGGTGGGCATTCTCGGCAAGTTCCTTTTCCAGGATCTGTTCCTTGCACTTTTTGCATTCGACCCACTCTTCTTTAGCAGGCTTCGGAAATTTTTTTCCGATACCTGCGCGCTTGATGATGCGTTCCAACCAGGACATGATTCAAACCTTTCAGTGCGTTGCCCTATGGGCTTTTATTTATCGTGCTTGCTTAACGGTTCGTTGCCTGTCCGGGAGCCGGGGTGCCGGAACAGAGCAAACAAAAGGTTCCCAGGGCCCGACAGCGCATACATAAAACTGAGAACAAATAGAGCCACCCTCGGAATGGTGGCCAAAACATAAATAAACAGAATGACAAACAGAAACCGGGTAAACGTCACCCGTTTTTTAAATTCGAATTTTTTAAACGCCGGGTATTTGATATTGCTCACCATCAGAAAAGCGAGCAGGTAAACCACCGCGACCATGATCATCGGATCCAGCCTGGTTTTAAACAGATCCTCGAACGCGATGACGATGGATGCGATCACCGCCGCCGCCGCGGGAATGGGAAGCCCGATGAATTGGTCCCCGGTGGTATCCGGTTTGGTCACATTGAAACGGGCCAACCGCAACGCTCCGCACAGCAGATACAGGAATGCCGCCAACCAACCCAGGCGTCCGAATGGTTTCAGCACCCAAGCGTAGGTGAGCAGGGCCGGAGCCATGCCGAATGAAATGACATCGGCCAGGGAATCGTATTGCACCCCAAACGCGCTGGTCGTTTTGGTCAGGCGCGCCACTCTCCCATCCAGTGCGTCGAAAATAATGGCCACGACGATGGCCGCCGCCGCCAGAAAAAATTCTTCATTGAGGACGGCGATGAATGCGTAAAATCCGCAGAATACGTTGCCCGTGGTGAACAGGCTCGGCAAAATATAGATGCCTTTTTTAAACGGAACTTTTTCCATGTTTTATTTCAAATAACCGATGATACTGCGGCCTCCGCTGACGTGATCACCCAGCGAAACTTCGAGAGTGGCGTCCAACGGCAGGAAAAGGTCGACCCTCGAGCCGAATCGGATCAATCCGAACCGTTGCCCCAGACTATAATTATCACCTTCTTTGGCCCAACATACAATACGCCGGGCGATTAAACCTGCAATTTGTTTCACGAGAATCTTGTGCTGGCCGGTATCGATGATGACTGCGTTTTGCTCGTTGTCGGGGGAGGCTTTGTGGCTGGCGGCGTTCAGAAACTTTCCTTTATTATATTGGATCCGCTCAATGCGTCCACCCACCGGGATGCGCTGGACGTGGACGTTGAAGACATTCAGGAAAATGCTGATGCGACGATAGGGCTTGTCCAGCAGGGGGTCCTGCTCCTCGACGATCTCGACCACTTTGCCGTCGCCGGGAGAAACCACCACCAGAGTTTCCTGGGGGATGGCCCGTTCCGGGTCCCGGAAAAAATTGAGGACGAATAACAGCGCCAGACCGGACACCCCCGCCCACCAAGGCTGGGACATCAGGACCAGGGCGACCGTTAAGATGAAGAGGGGGATGATAAACCTGTAACCATCGGAGGCGATGGGTATTCTCATTGGGACTCCGGAGTTACTTGAGTTTCTTGCCGACAAAGGGCATCATTTTTCGCAAACGGTCACCCACTTCTTCTATCATATGCTCGGAATCCTTTTTTAGCAAGGCGTTAAAAACAGGGCGGTTAGCCTGATTTTCGAGGATGAATTCGCGGGCAAAACTGCCGCTTTGGATCTCGGAGAGAATTTTTCTCATTTCCGCGCGGGTCTCTTCATTGATCAGCCTGGGGCCCCGGGTGACGTCGCCATATGCGGCAGTGGTGCTGATAGAATACCGCATGTTGCCGATGCCGCCCTCGTAAATGAGATCAACGATCAGTTTGAGTTCATGCAGGCATTCGAAATAAGCCAAATCGGGGCTGTAACCGGCTTCCACCAGGGTGTCGAACCCGGCGCGAATCAGTTCGGTAACGCCGCCGCACAAGACCGCCTGCTCACCGAACAGATCGGTTTCGGTTTCTTCCTTGAAGCTGGTCTCCAGAACTCCGGCCCGCGTGCCGCCGATTGCCTTGGCATAGGCGAGAGCCACCTGTTTAGCCTTTTTGCTGACATCCTGAAAGATGGCCAGGAGGCAGGGCACACCCGCGCCCTGTTCGTAGGTCCGGCGAACCAGATGGCCCGGTCCCTTGGGTGCGACCATGAACACGTCGACGGTGTCCGGTGGAACCACCTGACCGAAATGGATGTTGAACCCGTGCCCGAAAGCGATGGCGTCGCCTTTTTTCAGGTGCGGCTTGATATCGCTTTCATACATGGCCCGCTGTTTGTCGTCCGGAATCAGAATCATGATGATGTCCGCTACCTTGGAGGCTTCTGGAACCGTCATGACTTTCAGGCCGTCCTTTTCCGCGCGTTTCCAGAACGCGCTTTCTTTGCGCAAGCCGACCACTACCTTTATGCCACTGTCATGCAGGTTGCGGGCGTGGGCGTGCCCCTGACTGCCATAACCGACGATGGCGATAGTTTTCTTCTTAAGGATTTTCAGGTCAGCGTCTTTGTCGTAATATATCTTGCCCAAGAGATTTCTCATTTACGTTTCCGGGGTTGAGTCAGTTGATGGATTTCATGCCACGGCTCAGGGCGATACGTCCCGAACGGACGATTTCCTTGATGCCCAGTGGCCGCAACAGTTCCAGGATGCCCT
>JAPUGN010000254.1 GCA_027298165.1 Nitrospinota bacterium | reverse complement strand
TGCAGGAGGCCTTGAGCAACCAGGGGGATCCTGCCGAGACCGAAGCCATGCAACAGGAAATAACCAGCCTGGAGTTTCAATTGAGTGAGACCCTGGCCCAGTTATCGGCGGCACAGGAGGAGCAGGAAGCGGGCGGCGGCGAAGCCGCAGCCTTGCAGAGCGAACTGGACGAAATCAAAGCCACCAGCGACCAGTTACAGGCGGATAAGGCCAACCTGGAAGGCCAGGTCAAAGAATTGCAAACCGAATTGAAAATTACCGGCAAAAATTCCGGTGCCACGGATGCGGTGAAGGCGGAACTCGAGCAGATCCGCAAATCCCAGGAAACGTTACAGGGTGAAAAAACCCGGCTCGCGGCGCAGGTGGCGGACTTGCAGACGAAACTGCAATCCGCGGCAAAGGCTCCGGCGGAAAAAGCGCCTGGGAAAAGCGCGGCCCCGGCCACACCTCCACCGGCGCCCCCTCCTCCCATACCGGTCACCGTCGAGGATAAAGAGCTTGACCGCATCCGACAGATCATCGCCAAAAATCCGAAGGACATTAAAAGCATGGTCCAGATGGCGAAACTGGCATTCAAGGGCAACCGCCACCAGGATGCCATTGATCCCTTGAGCCAGGCGGTCAAGCTTCAGTCGAAAGATGCGGAATTGTTTTACATGCTGGGGGAAGCTCAATACAAGGCCCAACATTACCATGACGCTCTGAAACCCTTCAATCAGGCCGTGCGGATCAATCCCAAAATGGCCAAGGCGCATTACAATTTGTGTTTGATCAACGAATTGGTGGGCAATGAAGACGCGGCGCAGAAACATTACCAGCTGGCCATCAAAATCGATCCCGACATCGAAAAGAAAATGGGCTGACGCTGCCCAACCCACGCCCGCACCTTCCCCTGATCGACGTTCCTAATTCTCCTCGATTTCGTGAACCATCCGCACGGCCTTGACAGAGGCGTAAACTTTCATCCCGGGTTTCAGTTTCAGATGGGCCAGTGATTTGCGGGTGATGGTGGCGAGTATGGGCTCCCCGACGTCCAGTTTGATATTCACCGAACTCCCGGGTGTATCCGTAGGGCCGATTTCCAGTACGGTGGCGGGAAGCATATTCAAAACGCTGTTCGGTGTTTCGGGTTTTCCCAGCGCGATGCTGATATCGCGGGCCAACAGATGCAGACGCAACCGACTTCCCACTGCCAGAGGCTGTTCGGGAATATAGAGAAACCGGTCCCGGTATTGAACGCGCGTCAGGCTGAACTCGTTTTCATGGCCGGCGACGGTGGTGGTCAACACCGAACCCACCACCGAAGGCCCTGCGGTCTCCGCCAGATCGAGACGCGATAACACCTCGTTGGCCGGACCGGTCGCGACGCGGCGCCCGTCCTGCAACAGCACCAGCGTATCCATCAATTGCAGCACTTCCTCCAGTGAATGGGTGACGTAAACGATGGGGAGCCGCATTTCCTCTTTGAGGCGGATCAGAAACGGCAGGATGTCCTGTTTGCGCTCCGCGTCGAGATTGGAGAGTGGTTCATCCATGAGCAACAGCTTGGGGCTGGTCAACAGGGCGCGTCCGATGGCGATCCGCTGCTGTTCGCCGCCGGAAAGCCCTTGCGGCCGCCGATCTAGAAGAGGGTGCAGGTCCATCAGATCCACCACCCGGTCGAACGCGATGAGTCTTTGCGAGGGATCGATCCGCCGGTATCCATACATCAGGTTGTTGCGCACCGTTAGATGCGGGAACAGCCGCGCTTCCTGAAACACCATGCCGATGGGCCGCCGGTGAACCGGTAGAAAGAGGTTCAATGATTCGTCTTGCCACACGCTTTCGCCGAATTTCATATGCCCCGTGGGCGACCGCTCCAGCCCGGCGAGGCAACGCAGGAGCGTGGTTTTGCCGGAGCCGGACCGGCCAAAGATAACCGTCACTCCCCGGTCGGGAAACTCCAGTTCGGTGTCCAAGCGGAATTTTTCATAGTGCACCCGGAACCGGGAAACGATAGCGCTCATGAGACATGCACCGGCAGGCGGCGGTTGTACGCGTACACCACCAGCAACACCGCAAAGGAAAACAACAAAAGGCCACCCGAAAACAGATGCGCTTGTGGATATTCGAGGGCCTCGACGTGATCGTAAATGGCGATGGACACCACCTTGGTTTTACCGGGAATGTTGCCGCCCACCATCAACACCACCCCGAACTCCCCCAGTGTATGCGCGAACCCCAGCACCACCGCGGTGAGGTAGCCGCGAACGGCCAAAGGCGAGGCGACGCTGATAAAGGCGTCCCATTTCGACGCACGCAGCGACCACGCGGCCTCAAGATAGCTTTTCCCTGAAGCTTCGAACGCTCCCTGCAACGGTTGCACCACGAAGGGAAAGGAATACAGGGTAGAAGCGATCACCAGGCCGGTGAAGGTGAACGCGAGGGAAGACCCGGTTATCGATTGAAACGGTCCGCCGATCACCCCGTTGGCGCCGAGTGCGATCAACAGATAAAACCCGAGCACCGTCGGCGGCAACACCAGTGGCAGAGCGACTACCGCCTCCACCCAGACCCGCGCGCGCGACGGCGTGTGCGCCAGCCACCACGCCACCGGTGTTCCGATCAACAGCAAAACGCACACGGTGGTGGCCGCCAGTTGCAGGGTGATCCATACCGGTTGCCAGTCCATCCTCAAAAATCCTTTCTTTTGGGCTGGGTCATCATTTCCAGCCGTAACCATATAATTGAATGATATGTTTCGCCCGGTCGGATTGTAAAAACCGCAGGAGCGCCCGCGCCGCCGGATTGGACTGGCCGCGGGTGAGTAGGACCGCATCCTGGTCGATGGGATCATATAAATCCTCCGGCACCCGCCATTGACTCCCTTTGATGTTGAGACGGGGATCCATCACTTGGGAGAGGGCGACCAGCCCGATCTCCGCGTTGCCGGTGGCCACGAACTGAAACGTCTGGCCGATGTTTTCACCCCGCACGATCACAGGAGATAACGATTCCCAAAGGTTTAATCGTTGCAATGCCGTAACCGCGGCTTTTCCGTAGGGCGCGGTTTTGGGATTGGCCAGCGCCAGGTGTTTAAATTGTCTACTGCGTAAAATACTTTTGCCGTCGCTGCCGATCCGTTTCGGATCGGCGCTCCACAAGACGATTTTGCCCCGGACGTAAGTGAAACGCGTTCCCGCCACCGCCTGCCCGTCCTTTTCCAACAGGCGGGGCCTTGCGCTGTCCGCCGCAAGGAATACATCGAACGGCGCGCCGTGCAGGATCTGCGCGTACAGTTTTCCCGTCGAGCCGGAGATCGTGCGCACCCGGTGTCCGCTTTCCCGCTCAAATGCCGATGCCAGTTGCTTGAACGGATGCAGAAAATTGGAGGCCACGGCCACCGTCACCTCTGCGGCAAAGGCCGGATTGGCAGCCCAAAGTACCAGTGCTAATCCCGTGACCCAGCGTTTCCATCCTTTCCATCCTGTAGCCGTCATGCTTTGAAACCTCATATTCCGGTGGGTGTGATATCGATATATATCATAAAACATATCGATAGGTCAAGGCCAAAAACCAGCCCGGAAAAGGGGGGAGATCTCCCGGAAGGGGGAGCGGAAAGCCCCGGGAGACGCCGGAATCGGGAAAATGCGTTGCAAAGAATTTATGGGGAAGCTACCCTATGTAACATGGAGAAAAACTTCGAACCTCTGAAAGACCGGTTGCGAATCATCTGTGACCGTCTGGACCCCGAGGAGCAGGCCTCGTTCCGGCCGTTGATCGACAACTTTACCGGGTCGATCTCCGAGTTTCAGAGGATCATGCGCGACTTGGGTAAATACGGCAAGAAAATCGGCGAGGGTTCAATATTTCCCATTTACCGTGAGGTGCAAAACCTCTTCGACCAGGCCAACCGCGGGGAGTAGCGTTCGATGGGTGATGCCGAAGCGATCCACATGTTTGTCCACGGTCATGTTCAGGGTGTGTTTTACCGGGCCAACACGCAGAAGGCCGCAGACCGGCTGAGGCTGACCGGCTGGGTGAAAAACTGTGAGGACGGATCGGTGGAAATCCACGCCGAAGGGGACAAGGACAAACTTGAGGAGTTGATCGAATGGTGTCGGCACGGCCCGGCCCTGGCGAAGGTTTCTAAAATTGATCTCAACTGGATCGATTCACAGGGCCTGCGCTCCTTTGACGTCGTTTAGAGAGGAAATCATGCTGCATCTTCAGAATCTGGTCAAAAGTTATTCCAACCACGAAGCGGTGAAAGGCGTCGACCTGAAAGTCCCTGCGGGTGAACTCTTCGGGTTTCTGGGACCCAACGGCGCGGGCAAAACCACCACCATCAAGATGATCGTCGGTCTGCTCAAACCCACCGGCGGTACCGTATCCATTGGCGGCTACGACATTTCCGGCCAGCCGGAAGAGGCCAAGTCGATCATGGGGTACATCCCGGACCGGCCGTTCATTTATGAAAAACTGACCGGGCGCGAATACCTGTCGTTCATCGCAGATCTCTATGGCATGGAGGCCACCCGCGCTCTCGAGACGGGTCACCAGTATCTGGAATTTTTCGATCTCGCCGAGGCCGCCGATAAACTGGTCGAAGGCTATTCGCACGGGATGAAACAGAAACTCATCATCTCCGGCGCATTGTTGCACGATCCGAAGGTTCTG
>JAPUGN010000253.1 GCA_027298165.1 Nitrospinota bacterium | reverse complement strand
ATTGGCCGCGGCCAGCGCGAATTGATCATCGGCGACCGCCAGACCGGTAAAACCGCCCTTGCGATCGACACCATTATCAATCAGAAAGGCCAGAACATGTTCTGCGTGTATGTTGCCATCGGCCAAAAACGGTCGACCGTCGCGCGCGTGGTGAAAACTTTGGAAGAACATGACGCCATGAAATACACCACGGTGGTGGCCGCCACCGCCAGCGATCCGGCGCCGATGCAGTTCATCGCCCCTTATTCCGGATGCGCCATGGGCGAATATTTTCGCGACAACGGACAGCACTGCCTGATCGTTTACGATGATTTGTCCAAGCAGGCGGCGGCCTATCGCCAGTTGAGTCTGCTCCTGCGGCGTCCTCCGGGACGCGAAGCGTATCCCGGCGACGTATTTTATCTGCATTCGCGTCTATTGGAACGCTCCTCCAAAGTGAGCGATGAGTTGGGCGCAGGTTCCCTGACGGCCCTGCCGATCATCGAAACCCAGGCAGGCGACGTGTCCGCGTATATCCCGACCAACGTGATCTCCATTACCGACGGCCAGATTTATCTCGAAACCGATCTGTTCTACTCCGGCGTGCGCCCGGCGGTCAACGTCGGTCTGTCGGTTTCCCGTGTCGGCGGTGCCGCGCAAACCAAAGCCATGAAGCAGGTGGCGGGTCAGTTGCGGCTCGATCTTGCCCAGTATCGGGAAATGGCCGCGTTCGCGCAGTTTGGCAGTGACCTCGATGCCGCCACCCAGGCCCAGTTGCTCCGGGGCGAACGGCTCGTGGAACTCCTGAAACAGGATCAATACAAACCGCTCAACATGGTGGAACAGGTGATCTCCATTTTCAGCGGTGTGCGCGGGTTGCTGGACGACATCAAGGTGGGTGACATCAAAAAATTCGGATCCGGTCTGCTGAACTTCATGGAAGAGAAGCACAAGGACCTGATGGACACGATCGACAAAGAGAAAAAATTGAGTGACGACACCGAAGAAAAACTGAAAAATGCGATCAATGCCTTTAAGGAGATTTTCTAAACCCTTATGCCCAACTTACGAGACGTCAAACAGAGAATTCGGAGTGTCAAAAACACCGAGCAGATGACCAAGGCCATGAAACTGGTCTCGGCCTCCAAACTGCGCAAGGCTCAGCGGGCGATCCAAACCGCCCGGCCGTATGCGCATAAAATGCGGGACGTGATGAACCATCTCGTCGCACGGTGCCACAAAGACCTGCATCCTCTGCTGGATCATCGTGAGGGCAACCGCGTGCTCCTGGTGGTGATCACGGCCGACCGCGGACTGTGCGGGGGATTCAACAGCAACATCGTCAAGATGGCTCAGCAGCTGATCACGGAAAATGTCGACCGCGACATCTCCTTGTTTATCGCCGGGAAAAAGGGGATGGATTTTTTCCAGAACCGGCCGTACCGGATCGAGGATAAATATCTGGGGTGGACCAAGGACTTTGAGTATCTCAAGGCGGTCGAAATTGGCGAAATGCTGGCCCAGCTGTTCATCGAAAAAAAAACCGATCGGATTTACCTGGTGTACAACGAGTTCAAATCCATCATTCAACAGGAAGTCATTCGCGAGCAACTGCTTCCCATTGTTCCCGAGGAAGTCGGGAGCGACCTGACGGATTATATTTTCGAGCCGGATGAGGAAACCATCCTCGCAGACTTATTGAAACGGTACATGACGACGCAGATTTACCGCGCGTTTCTGGAGTCCAGTGCCAGCGAACACGGCGCCCGGATGACCGCGATGGATGCCGCCAGCCGCAACGCCAAGGAAATGATCGGCGAGCTGACCCTGTTCTACAACCGCACCCGGCAGGCGCACATCACCAAGGAATTGATAGAAATTGTTAATGGGGCGGAAGCGCTTAAGGGCTGAGGTCACACAAAATTATCTAGTATAAGGAGCTTGGAATGAGCACAGGAACCATCACACAGGTCATTGGACCCGTCGTGGATGTCAACTTCAAGGACGGGGAACTGCCCGCTCTTTACAACGCCATCCATATCAAAAAGTCCGGCGACAACGGCAGCGAGGAGACGATTACCCTGGAAGTGGCCCAGCATCTCGGGGACAACTCGGTTCGTACCATTGCCATGCAGTCCACCGACGGTCTGGTGCGTGGAATGGCCGCAGTTGATACCGGGAGCCCCATCTCCGTGCCCGTGGGCAAAAATGTTCTGGGCCGTATCCTGAACGTCATTGGCGAGCCGGTGGACAAAAAACCGCCGGTTGAATCCGAAGTCACCTGGAGTATTCACCGCGATGCGCCGACCCTGGAAAACCAGGACACCAAAATGGAAATGCTGGAGACCGGCATCAAGGTCATCGACCTGCTTGAACCCTACCTGAAAGGCGGCAAGACCGGCCTGTTCGGCGGCGCGGGTGTTGGTAAAACTGTATTGATCATGGAACTCATCCGGAGCATCGGCGCCGAGCACGGCGGTTACTCGGTGTTCTCCGGGGTGGGCGAACGGACTCGTGAAGGCAACGACCTCTATCACGAAATGGTCGAGTCCAAGGTTATCGACAAAACCGCGCTGATCTTCGGCCAGATGACGGAACCCCCCGGCGCCCGCATGCGCGTCGGCCTGACGGGGCTGACCATGGCTGAATATTTCCGCGATGTCGACGGGCAGGACGTTCTCTTGTTCATCGATAACATTTTCCGATTCTCGCAGGCCGGTTCCGAAGTGTCGGCACTGTTGGGCCGTATTCCTTCCGCGGTGGGTTACCAGCCGACGCTGGCGACGGAAATGGGCAACCTGCAGGAGCGCATTACTTCGACCAAGAAAGGGTCCATCACTTCCGTTCAGGCGATTTACGTGCCGGCGGACGACCTGACCGACCCGGCCCCGGCGACGACGTTCTCGCATCTCGACGCCACCACCGTTCTCAACCGCAGAATTTCCGAACTGGGTATTTACCCGGCGGTGGATCCGTTGGACTCCACCTCCCGGATTCTCGATCCGGCGATCGTGGGTGATGAGCATTACAACATCGCCCGCGAAGTTCAGCGGGTTCTTCAGCGGTACAAGGACCTGCAGGACATCATCGCCATTCTCGGTATGGATGAATTGACCGAGGAAGACAAGGCGCTGGTGGCGCGCGCCCGGAAAATACAGAAATACCTGTCACAACCGTTTTTCGTCGCCGAAGCGTTTACCGGAACTCCCGGAAAATACGTGAAGGTTCAGGACACCATCAAAGGCTTCAAGGAAATCATCGATGGCAAAATGGACGACATCCCCGAGCAGGCGTTCTACATGGTGGGTGCGATTGAGGAAGTTTACGAAAAAGCTGAAAAATTAAAAAAGGGATAAAGCACGATGGCGGAAAAACTCTTAATCACGTTAGTGACCCCGGAAAAGGAAGTGGTGGTCGACCCGGAAGTGGATCAGGTGAACATCCCCGGTATTGACGGGGATATGGGCATTTTACCCAATCACGCGCCCCTGTTCACGACCATGCGCGCGGGCCGGTTCTCCTATGAGAAGGGCGATGAGGTGGTCGAGCTGGTGGTCAGTAGCGGCTACGCCGAAGTCACCGAAAACCGCGTTACGGTGCTGGCCGAGTCCGCCGAATTCCTGCACGAGATCGACCACGATCGTGCCGAAGCCGCACGCGTTGCCGCCGAAAAACTCCTCCAGAAAGCCGACCTCGAAGGAGAAGCCTTCAAGGAAGCCCAGGACAAACTGTTCCGTGCCCTCGCCCGCCTCGAAACCAAAAAATCCGATTAAACCTCTCCCCGGCGTTTATTTTAAATCCATACGCCCGGTAATCTACCAGGACCGCATGCGCGGGTTGGCGTAGTAATGGATCAGGTCCTTGACCGAGAGCATGCCCACCACCGCATCATTTTCCGTAACAGCGATATGACGAATCCTTTTGTTGGCCATCAGCTGGTTGGCATCCACAATGGGTTCATGACAGTCGAGGGTCTGGAGCGGGGCGGTCATGATGTCACGGACCTTGGGGTTTTTATCCTGCAACCCCTGCGCCAGGATTTTCCGCGTTAAATCCGTTTCCGTGATAATGCCCAGGATGGTTTCCCCCTCCTTGACCATCAGCGATCCAATATGCTTCGATTCCATTAATTTTGCCGCTTCCTGTGTCGATGCATCGGGACCGATGCTCAAAACGGGACTGGCCATATAGTCGCCAATTTCTTCATTGGGATTGGATGCGCGTTTTCTTTTTTTCATAGTTCCTCCTCCTTGATCAATTGTGAACTCGGAAAAGGCGGGTTTTCATCTGTAAAAGTAGGATGGGAAATTAGAGCCATGAAACCCCCCATAAGGAGAATAATACCTGATACCACTAAAGATGTCGATTGATAGCTGGGGATTCCTTTTTTCCTGCGCATGCCGGAGGGACCTGGCGATCTTATTGAATTTATTACAAAAATACACTTCCCGCCCGGGACCTGGGGCGCGTGCAACAAGGTTGGGAAAGAAGAAAAGAGTGTCCGGAGCTGATTATTTTTTATTCATGCAGGATTTGAGGTATTGCCCGGTGTAGGATTGTTCGACCTTCACGATTTCCTCCGGGGTGCCGCAGGCCAGCATCTCGCCGCCCTTATCGCCGCCTTCCGGGCCCAGGTCGATGATGTAATCGGCGGTTTTGATCACGTCGAGGTTGTGCTCGATGATGATCACGCTGTTACCGGCGTCCACCAGTTTGGAAATTACCCCCAGCAGATGCTCGATATCGTGAAAATGCAATCCCGTTGTGGGCTCGTCGAGGATGTACAGGGTCTGACCGGTACTGCGTTTGCTGAGTTCTTTGGCGAGTTTCACGCGTTGCGCCTCGCCGCCGGAAAGTGTCGTGGCGGGCTGGCCGAGGTGAATATAGTCGAGCCCCACGCTGTTGATGGTTTTCAGTTTGTTTTTGAGGGCTGGGACGTTTTGAAAAAAATCCAGGGCTTCCTCCGCCGTCATTTCCAGCACCTCAGCGATGGTTTTGCCTTTGTATAAAATCTCCAGCGTCTCGCGGTTGAACCGCTTGCCGTGGCACACTTCGCAAGTCACGAAAATATCCGGCAGGAAATGCATTTCCACTTTGATCAGGCCGTCGCCCTGGCAGGCTTCACAACGTCCTCCCTTGACGTTGAAACTGAACCGGCCCGGACGATAACCTCTCATCCGCGCTTCCGGCACTTCACTGAACAAGTCGCGAATCAGAGTGAACAGGCCGGTATAGGGGGCCGGATTGGACCGCGGCGTGCGGCCAATGGGCGACTGGTCGATGTCGATCACCTTGTCGAGATGGTGAATCCCCTTGATTTTTTTGAACGTCCCCGGCTTGTCCATGGCTCCCCAGAAATGGCTGGCCAGCGCCTTGTACAGGATGTCGATGGTCAGCGTGCTTTTCCCGGAACCGGAAACGCCGGTGATGCAGGTGAGGCATCCCAGCGGAATGCTGACATCGATGTTCTTCAGATTGTTGTGTTGCGCGCCCTTGATCTCCAGAAAATGCCCATTGCCTGGGCGCCGTTTTTTGGGAACCGGAATCTGTTTCCGGCCGGAGAGGTATTGTGCGGTGAGCGATGTTTTGTTTTTCAGTAACGCTTTGGGCGTTCCCGCGAAAATCACTTCGCCGCCGTGGATGCCGGCACCCGGTCCGAGGTCGACCACGTAGTCGGCGGCGATAATGGTGCTTGCGTCGTGTTCGACCACGATCACCGTGTTGCCGAGATCGCGCAGTTGAGTGAGCGTGCCCAGCAGGCGGTCGTTGTCGCGCTGGTGCAGGCCGATGCTCGGTTCATCCAGCACATACAGCACGCCCATCAGGCTGGACCCGATTTGTGTCGCCAGCCGGATGCGCTGGCTTTCGCCGCCGGAAAGTGTTGCAGAGGTCCGGTTCAGCGTCAGGTAGTCCAGTCCCACGTCGACCAGAAACTTGAGGCGCTCCTTGATCTCTTTGATAATGCGGCGGGCGATGGCATACTCCTGCTTGTTGAATTTCAAATCGTCGAAGAACCCGCCCAGTGCGCCGATGGATAGCCCGGTCAACTCCACAATATTTTTATTATGGATCCGCACCGAAACCGCTTCTTTCTTCAGCCGGGTGCCGTTGCAGGCGGGGCAGGGCAGGGCACGCATGTACCGCGCGATTTCGTCGCGTTGGGATGACGATTCGGTTTCGTGGTAGCGCCGCTCCATGTCGGGGATGATGCCATCGTGGGTGCCGGTATAGGTTTGTCGGCGGCCGTCCTTCTCGTAAAAATATTTCACCGGCCGGTCACCCGAACCGTGGAGCAGGATATCGCGCGTTTCCTGCGGCAGGTTCTTGA
>JAPUGN010000252.1 GCA_027298165.1 Nitrospinota bacterium | reverse complement strand
ATGGACAAAAAGTTATCCCAACTGGGAGCCGCCATCCGCCGGGTCAGATAGCCGGTTCCATGTCGGCCGGAGGAGCCGCCGCGAAGGGGGCAACAGGGGATGCACTATGGACCATCCAATCCGTCTTGACACCTTGGATCTGCAACATATTCTGTTATGGATGCCGCACTGGCTGGGTGATGTGGTGTTCGTGCTGCCCACGGTTCAGGCGATCCGCGCCTGCCGGCCCGATGTGCGAATCACCGCGGTGGCGCATCCTCCCGCTCATGAATTTCTGCGGCACCATCCTGCCCTTGATTCGGTCATCAAAATTCCCTTCTCTCCGAAAGATGGTTTCTGGTCGGCCTGCCGGTTTGCGCGTGGTCTGAAACAATATCAATTCGACCTGGCGGTGCTGTTTCCCAATTCGTTTCGCAGTGCCGCGCTGGCCTGGTTGTCCGGAGCGAATATTCGGATCGGATACCCAACGGAAGGCCGCAGTTTTTTGTTGACGCATCCGGTGACGGGACGACAGGATTCGAAATCCGTTCACGCTGTTGACTATTATTCCGGAATCGTATCCTGCCTGGGAATCGGCGAGGTAGAAAAAACGTTCGACCCGGTGGTTTCAAAAGCAGAGGTGGGGCAGCAATCGGAATGGCTTTCGCGGCAGGGAATCATTCCCGGTGATCTCCTGGTGGCGGTTCAGCCCGGAGCGTCCAAACCGGAAAAGCGCTGGCACGTGGAACGGTTCGGTATTTTATGTCAGAGCCTGATCAAACAACGCGGCGCTAAAATTCTTCTGCTGGGAAACGCGGCGGAAGCGGAGTTGCTCGGAGAGGTCCGGCAATACTGTCCGCAGGAACATTCCCTGGTGGTCACCGGACAGAACATGCAGGAGGTGCTGGCCCTGCTCAAAAACTGCACTCTGTTGATTGCCAACGACAGTGGCCTGATGAACCTGGCGGCCATGGTGGGAACGCCCCTGGTGGCCCTGTTCGGTCCGGGCAGCCCCAAAACCACCGATCCCTGCATCGACCCCGCCAAAAAAGAAATCGTCACCAAGAATTTTCCCTGTTCGCCCTGCCGTCACAACTTTTTCAAAGAATGCAAACCCTCTCCCCACAACAAACCTTTTTGCATTGAAGACATCAGCGTCCAAGACGTTTCGGAGGCGGTCGACCGGTTGCTGGAGCGAATTCAAAGGGGTTGAAGCAGGTGAAGAGGACTCAGGAGTTGAGATTGGTTTCCGTCACGTCCCAATACGGCTCCAGGTCATAGTATCCCAGAATGACCTGCTCCCGCTCCAAGGTGAGCGAGTAAGGATCGTCGATAGCCGGGGATTGCTGAATGGAATCGCGGCGCCAGGCGGTTTTGACTTTTCCCAGTTTCTGGCTATCCATGTGCTCTTTGGGGAACAGCACCATTTTCCCGTCGGTGAATAAAAACCCGCCGATCATCAAAACGAGATAGCGCGGTTTGTAGTTTTCCGGGTCCACCAGCAGGCCCTGAATGCGGGCCACCACTTCGTCGTAGAGATCATATAAATAAAAACCGACGATACGATCTTCAGGATACAGACTATAGATATTATCGTCGACGTATAAAAATGGACTCGGAGTCACGTGGCTTCTCACATTGCAATGGGACGAAATTCAACTGAAATTAAAGTATAGCAGAGTTTGTTTTCCGTTGATATAATCTTAAAGGCTGTGATAATTAATTGAATTGTCTACGTTTACATATAATTGGTGGTTGAGATATGAAACTTTTCAGGAGCGGTCTCCGGGCCCCCACAAACCTCATGATTTTGGCGTTGTTAGGGATAATGGTGTGTGCACCCAATGCGGTTTTGGCCAAAATTTACAAATACAAGGACGATCAGGGGAAGACCCATTTTACCGATAACCCCAACAGCATCCCTCTGAAATACCGAAAAGAAAACTTCTTGAAAAAATTCAGAGGAGTGGTCGACCCGAGCTCTCCACCTTCGGTGGCCCCCAGGACACCGGGTCAGGCCAGCACTGGCGGCGATGGAGGCGCGGCGCCGGGAAGCAAGGAGGACCAACCGTTCACCCCACAGGATGAAGCCCTCGTCAATAAAACCATCAAAGTATTACAGAAAGGAGTGGCCTTGGCGGAACGCTATAAAGGAGCCCAGCCCAATACTTCCAACGGCCGGGGCGCGACTATAGTCATTCAGAACAATCTCCCCGAGAAGGAAAGCCTGACCCAGGAGCTGGCGGCCACTAAGGTGAAGGCGCTCAAGACGGTGCATGCGTTTTTGCAAAAAAGCGTGGCGACCGATAAAGAAACGAGAGGCATCGGAACCGGACTCAAGACCCGGATTGTGGGTATCCTGAACCGCATTCAGGATGATGGCAAACAGCAGGACGATCTCATCAAGCAGCTTGAAAAGGCGATGAAGGATTCTGAAAAGAAAAAGGTGGAAGCCAAAAAGAAGGAAGCCGCCAATCAAAAAAATCCCAAAAAATAACCTCCAACAATCGGTGTCATGCTGAGCTTGCCGAAGTATGACACCGTATCCCCCTTCGACAGGCTCAGGGTGACACGGTTACGCAAAGGTTTCTTTATCAACCCGCCTCTCTTTCATTCTTAAATCAAATTCAGCCTATTATGAATGGCATCAACCAGTTTTTTGCGGATTTAAACGGAATGCTCTGGGGCCCCTGGCTGCTGATCCTGCTGGTGGGCACGGGCATCTGGCTGACCATTCAGCTCCGGGGCATTCAGTTTCGCCTGTTACCCTATGCCTTGCGTCTCACGTTTACCCGCGAACGGGAAGGGGAGGGAGATGTTTCCCATTTCGGCGCGTTGATGATCGCCCTCGCCGCGACCATCGGCAGCGGCAACATCGCCGGCGTGGCCACCGCGATGACCCTCGGCGGGCCGGGTGCGGTGGTATGGATGTGGATAGCCGCCCTGTTCGGCATGGCGACCAAATACGCCGAAGCGTTTCTTGCCGTGCGTTACCGGCAGGTCAACCACCGTGGAGAAATATCCGGCGGGCCCATGTACTACATCGAAACCGGTTTGGGCTGGAAATGGATGGGGGTTTGTTTTGCGGCGTGCGGAGCCCTCGCCGCGTTCGGGATTGGTAACATGGTCCAGGCCAACACCTCCACCTTGGCTCTCGTCACAGTTTTTTCCATCAACAAGGAAGCGGTCGGCCTCATCCTGGCGATATTTACCGGGCTGGTGATCCTGGGCGGCATCAAGCGCATCGCCGAAGTCGTTTCCTTTTTTGTTCCCATCATGGTGTTGCTGTATTTTGCGGGATCGTTGGTGGTTATCCTCGGCAACCTGGCGGAATTGCCGGCGGGCCTCGCGCTTCTGTTCAAGCAGGCGATGAGCGGCACCGCGGCCAGCGGCGGCTTTGCCGGAGCGACGCTGGCGCAGGCCATTCGGTTCGGAGTGGAGCGGGGATTGTTCTCCAACGAATCCGGTCTGGGAAGCGCCCCCATCGTGGCCGCCGCGGCGAAAACCAATCAACCCGCCAAGCAGGCGCTGGTGTCCATGACCGGAACGTTTCTCGATACCATCATCGTGTGTTCGTTGACGGGCCTGGTGCTTGCGACCACCGGCGTCTGGAACTCCGGGAAAACCGGCGTCGAATTGACGCTTCAGGCTTTCAGCGCCGGATTGCCCGGAGAGTGGGGACAATGGATCGTTATTCTCGGAGTGGTCACCTTCGCGTTTTCAACGATCCTCGGCTGGTGCTATTACGGCGAAAAATGTTTTGAATATTTGGCAGGTGAACGTTTTATCCCGTTTTACAGGATGGCCTGGATCGGTTTCGTTTATATTGGCGCGGTGAGTAATCTGAAATTTGTCTGGGATTTTTCAGGAGCCATGAATGCGCTGATGGCTGTTCCCAATCTTATCGCCCTGCTGGCGTTGAGCCGTCTCATCGCCCGGGAAACCCGGACCTTTGAACAAGGTGTCCGCGACGGCACCATTCATCCTTTTGATTAAAAATTTCCCGCTCAATTAAACAGGCGGAAACGGATGATGAACCAGATCGCCGCAATGCCGTCTTTCCAGCCGATTTTTTTCCCTTCCGTATAATCTCGTCCGCTATACGAAATGGGAACTTCGTAGATTCGGAAATTTTTCCTGGCAACCTTACTGGTGAATTCCGGTTCGAACCCGAACCGGTTGCATTTGAGGGTCAGCGAGTCCAGCACCTTCCGGGTGAAGGCCTTGTAGCAGGTTTCCATATCGGTCAGGTTGAGGTTGGTCGTCATGTTGGACAGCGTGGTCAGCACCATGTTGCCGAGATAATGCCAGAAGAACATTACACGATGGGGTCCGCCCAGAAACCGCGACCCGTACACCACGTCCGCCCGTCCGTCCAGAATAGGCTCCAATAGATTACCGTATTCGCGCGGATCGTATTCCAGGTCCGCGTCCTGAATGATGATGATGTCACCCTTCGCCTCGGCCAACCCGCTGCGGAGCGCAGCGCCCTTGCCCAGGTTTTTGGCGTGAATCAACACCGTATACCCATCTTGGCCCTGATAGTCCTGGACGATTTCGCGGGTGCCGTCCGTAGAGCCGTCGTCCACCAGCACGATTTCTTTTTCGTAGTCGACCGCTTCCACCCGGGCCAGCAGGGTGCGGAGCGTATTTTGTTCGTTGTAAACAGGAATGATGATAGAAAGTTTCACGGTTGCCATCGAAGTTTGGTAGATTTGTGTATTCCGGCTAGATTTTTAGTTTAAAGGAAAAGTTTGGGGAAGTCTAAAACATTGTGAGGGAAGCCGGGCAAGGCCCGGCCAGCGTGACGCTGGACCCAATTTCTATATTGCGCTCAGTCATTATTCTCTAGGGGTCAACGGTCAGCAAGTTCCCCCTCCGGGCAGGAGGTGGCGAAGGGCGGCAACGAACCTCAAAGGTTTCCAGTAATGGGAAGGAGTGCGGAATTTTATAAGGTAATGCCCTCATTCGATAGGTGCCGGGTAATGTTGTTCGCCAGCAGGCCGGTGAGGATTCCGGAGATCAGGGAGAAGGTGAGGAACACGGGCAATAGATTGAAAAACGCGCCCTGGTGAATGAATAAATAAAACACGCATACGAAAATCGCGATGGTGTGGGCATACGCCGCGGCCACACTGATCCCCACCAGGCTGAACGCCCGTTGGCCTTCCCGGTACAGCAGACCCATGACGGCGACCGACGCCAATCCCCCCGCCAGGCTCAGAAAAAAAGTGGGACTGAGAAACGTTCCGCTCAGTACCGAGCCGAGGAGAACACGTAGCAGGGTGACTTCCACCGCCGCCCGAAATCCGAGAAACACCAAAGCGACCAACGTCATGATATTCGCCAGGCCCAGCTTGACCCACGGGGTGGGCAGGGGAAGCAAAGCTTCCATGCGATGCAGGACGACGCCCAGCCCGACCAGAAGGGCGATGACGGCCATGCGTCTGTGTGAATTTTCAATGCGATCCAAAAATTTCCGCCCGTTCTTCGAAGGATGAAAATTATTTTATGGTGAATACGTAATCGTCTTTTTTGTAATCGACCTGAATGGTATCGCCATGATTGAATTCGCCATTGATGATCCGCATGGAAATGGCGTTTTCGATTTTTTCCTCGATCAACCGCCTCAGCGGCCGCGCACCGTACATTTCGCTGAAACCTTCCTTGGCCAGTGCGTCTCTCACCTTTTTAGAGACTTCAAGCGTCATGTGGTTTTCCTGCAATCGCTTCACCAGGTTATTGAGCATCAGGTCAGCGATCTGCCGCATCTGATCCGGCTCTAGTTTATGGAACACGATGAGGTCGTCCAGCCGGTTGATGAACTCCGGCTTGAAGATCTTCTGCACCTCGTTCAATACCATCGACCGCACCTGATTGTAGTCCCGAGCCGAATCTTCTGTAGCCGAGAATCCGATGCCCTTGGTCTTGCCTTCGGCAATCGATTTCGTGCCGATGTTGGACGTGCCAATGATGATGGCGTTCTTGAAACTGGTGACCCGCCCGTGCGCGTCGGTCAGCCGTCCGTCGTCCAACAACTGCAGAAGAATGTTGAACACGTCAGGATGCGCCTTTTCCAGCTCGTCCAGCAGGATGACGGAGTACGGATGCCGCCGCACCTTTTCGGTCAACTGGCCGCCTTCGTCGTAGCCGACGTAGCCGGGTGGCGAACCGATGATCTTGGATACGGAATGTTTTTCCATATACTCGGACATGTCGAGGCGAATCAGCCGGTTTTCGTCGTCCAGCAAAAATTCGGCGAGGGCCTTGGCCAGCTCGGTTTTGCCCACGCCGGTGGGACCGAGAAACAGGAACGACCCGATGGGCCGGTCCTTTTCCTTGAGCCCGGCGCGGTTGCGGCGGATGGCGTTGCTGATGGCAACGATGGCATTGTCCTGGCCGATCACCCGCTTGTGCAGGTTTTCCTCCATGTTCAAGAGCTTTTCGGTTTCCGTCTCGCGGATTTTGTTCACCGGGATGCCCGTCCAGGTGGCCACCACGGTGGCGATGTCCTCTTCCGTCACCGAATGGTCGACCTGGTTCAACTCTGCGTTCCATTTTACCTTTTCGGTGGAAAGTTTTTTGTCGATCTTCAGAACGTTCTGCCTCAGCTGTGCGACTTTTTCAAAATCCTGCCCCTCGAAGGCGTCTTTCTGTTCCTTGATGATTTCGCTGCGTTCCTTTTCCAATTGCTGGATGACTGGCGGCACCTCAATCAGCGCCAGGTGTTTTTTCGCCCCCGCTTCGTCGAGCAGGTCCACCGCCTTGTCTGGAAGCGCCCGGTCGTAAATGTGTTTCTCGGACAACTTCGCGGCGGCGAGGATCGCCTCGTCACGGAATTGAATGGAATGATGTTCTTCGTATTTGGTTTTGATGCCGTTCAGAATTTCCACAGTGACATCGACCGAGGGTTCGTTGACCAGAATCGGCTGGAACCGGCGGGCGAGGGCCTTGTCTTCCTCAATGCTTTTCTTGTAATCGTCGAGGGTGGTGGCGCCAATACACTGCAGTTGGCCCTTGGCGAGCGCGGCCTTCAGTATATTGGAGGCGTCGACGCCGCCCGCACCCGCACCGGCGTTGACAATGGTGTGCAATTCGTCGATGAACAGGATAATGCTGCCATGCGCGCTGGTGATTTCGTCCTTCACTGCTTTCATGCGTTCTTCGAATTCGCCGCGCATTTTGGCGCCGGCGATGATTTCGGACATTTCCAATACCTTGACGCGTTTATCCAAAAGCGAATGCGGCACTTCGGCCTTCACGATTCTTTGCGCCAGTCCTTCGACGATCACAGTTTTTCCCACACCCGGTTCGCCGATCAATACCGGATTATTTTTCTTGCGCCGGGACAGGATCTGGATGATACGGTTAATTTCATCTTCCCGGCCGATGACGGGATCCAGTTCGCCGCGCCGCGCCATGTCGGTGAGATCAGTTGTGTATTGGCTCAACACGTCCATCTTGCCTTCGCCGTCTTTTTCATCAATGTTAATGCCGCCGCGCATGATCTCCAGATCTTCCTTGACCTTGTTGTATTTCAGTCCGAATTCCTGTAGAACCTCCGCCGTTCGTCCCACGCGCGCATCGAACAGTGCCAGGAACATGGCGCCGATGCTGACATAACGGTCCCCCAGCTTTTTCGCCTCGTCCAGGGCGATCTCGAACAGGGTTTCTGTTTCCTTGGCGAGGTGAATTTGCTGAATCTGCTCTTCCTCATGCTTGGTTTCGCTTTCCTGGAGGTCGAACAGGCGGTCCATAATTTTCCGCGTCAGTTTTTTGTCTTCTGGATAATAGGTTTCCAGCAGTTTGACGATCCGCGAATCCTGTTGCTCCAGCAGGCCGATCAGGATAAAGTCCGGGGTCAGGACCGTCTGGCGCATATTGACCATTTCCATCGTTCCCACGTTGAGGGCTTCGATGACTTTATCGGTGAGCTGTCTAAGGTATTGTTGCAACATGATAAAATTGTTTCCTTAAAAAGATTATGAGAGCAGGTTTTTCAAATGGGCGTGAACCGAGCCGGCCAGCGCGTTCGGATCGTAACCGCCTTCCAGCATGGAGATCAGGCGTCCATCGCAGATTTCATCGGCGGCGTTGACGATTATCTCGGTCATGGCGCCGTAGCATTCGGTGGAGACATTCATCTGTGCCAACGGGTCGTCCGCGTGCGCATCGAACCCGGCGGACAGGATAATGAGGTCCGGCTTGAACCGGATCATTTCCGGAATGAGTTTGTCTTTGATCAGACTCAGATAATCCTCGTCGCCGGAAAAAGGCCGTAAAGGAAAATTGAGCGTGGTGCCCAGGCCGTCGCCGGTGCCGGTTTCTTCTGCTGCGCCGGTGCCCGGATAAAACGGGTACTGGTGGGTACTGCTGTAATACACATTGCTCCTCGCGTAAAACGAGTGCTGGGTGCCGTTGCCGTGATGCACGTCCCAGTCGAAAATGAAAACGCGGTCGAGGCCTTTTTTCTCAATGGCGTAATCGGCGGCGATGGCGACGTTGTTGAACACGCAGAACCCCATCGACCGGTCATGCTCGGCGTGATGGCCCGGCGGGCGCACCGCGCAGAACACGTTGTCGCAGACGCCGTCCACCACCAGATCGACGGCCTTGAGCCCCGCGCCGGTGCTGAGCAGGGCGGCTTCGTATGATCGAGTGCAAATGGCGGTATCGGGGTCCAGGCTGCTGGCTCCGTCTTCGCATTGGCGTTGCACGGATTCGGCATAGCCGGCGGCGTGGTTCAATCCGATTTCGTCCCGAGTCGCCGGTCGCGGCTCGTGGCGTAGCAGTTGCGCGTCGATATCGGAATCTTTCAGGTATTGCTCGATAGCCACCAGGCGCCCGAAATTTTCCGGGTGCTGGCCGGTATCGTGCTCCAGATATAAGGGATGGTAGATATAACCCGTTTTATTCATTATAGTTAGCCTATTTTTGGAAGATGGGGCTTTGCCCTGGTAAAGCCTCTTATGTATATCAATAATATTACTTATGGCTGAAAGCAAGGATGCACGAGAAAAACTGGAGAAAATCCGCCGCCGGGCCCTGGAGCTGGGGTTCGACCGCTTGGGCGTCGCTCCGCCCGATGTGGGAGCCGCCGCCGGGCAGTTTGAGCAGTGGCTGGCCGACCAATTTGATGGGGAAATGCATTATATGAAGCGCGGCGAGACCAAACGGCTGGACCCCGCGCAGGTTCTGCCCGGGGTGAAAAGCGTCATCTGCTTGATGACGAATTATTTCACCACCTCCCGGACCCTCGATTTTTTGAAGGAGCCGGACACCGGCGATATCTCCAATTACGCCTGGCACCTGGACTATCACGACCTCATCCAGCCCCGCCTCAGGCAGTTGGAGGACTGTCTGGCCGAGGAGTTCCCCGGGTGCCGCACCAAAGGCTATGTCGACACCGGGCCCATCCTCGAGAAACCGTTGGCCCAGAGGGCCGGCTTGGGGTGGATCGGCAAGCACACCAACCTGCTGACCGAGGGGCTGGGGTCCTACTATTTCCTCTCGGAGATCCTGGTGAACGTGGACCTGCCGTTGTCCGAGGCGGCCATCGATCATTGTGGCACCTGCACCGAATGCATCGATATCTGCCCGACCGGGGCCATTGTCGCGCCCTACGTGCTCGATTCCCGCAAATGCATCTCCTACTTGACCATCGAGCTCAAGGGGCCCATCCCCCACGAATACCGCAAGGCCCTCGGCAACCGCATCTACGGGTGCGATGACTGCCAGATCGTCTGCCCGTGGAATTCTTACGCCGTGACGACCGAGGAGCCGGCCTTTCAGGAACGGGAGGAGGTCAAAGGCCTGATCGCCCTGATGCGGTTGGACGAGGAGGGTTTCCGCACCCGCTTCCGGAAAAGTCCGGTAAAACGCATTAAACGCCGGGGCCTGCTCAGAAACGTGGCGGTAGCGCTGGGCAACTCCGGCCGGCCCGAGGTGGTGCCGGTGCTCACCGAGGCGCTTTCCGACCCGGAACCCCTCATCCGCTCCCATACCGTCTGGGCTCTGGGCGAGCTGTTGGGGCCGGAGGCTGTAGGCGTGGTGGAATCCCGCCTGCAGGGGGAGGCCGACCCCATGGTTTTAAGCGAAATCCAGCGGATAAAAACGGTTTGATATTCACCGGATACCCGGCCTATAATCAAAATCCTTAAATTTCAGCACAGACAGGCGGTGGAATGGATAAAAACGGAAATTTCCGGTTTCTCAAGGCCTGCCGGGGCGAGCCGGTGGACTGCACCCCGGTCTGGTTCATGCGCCAGGCGGGGAGGTATATGAAGGTCTACCGGGACCTCAAGGAAAAGCATACGTTTCTCGAACTCTGCAAAACGCCGGAGTTGGCCTGCGAGGTCACCCTGCAACCCCTCGACGTGCTGGGGGTGGACGCCGCCATCATTTTCGCGGACATTCTTTTGCCGCTGGAGCCGATGGGCACCGGCCTTGAGTTTACGGCGGGGGATGGTCCGTCCATTCCGCGTCCGGTGCGCACCCGCAAAGATGTCGATGCGCTGAAGCCGGTGAACGCCGAGGAGCAGTTGGGTTATGTTGGCGAGGCCATCCAAATGGTGCGGGGAGAGATTTCCGGCAAAATGCCGCTGATCGGATTTTCCGCCGCGCCGTTCACCCTCGCCAGTTACATGGTGGAGGGTGGCAAGTCGAAAGATTTCACCACCACCAAACGGATGATGTACGAGGAACCTGAGATGTGGGCTCTGCTCATGACCAAGGTGGCCGACGTGCTGGTGGATTATCTCAAAATGCAGGTGAAGGCCGGGGCGCAGGCCCTGCAGGTGTTCGACAGCTGGGTCGGGTGCCTGAATCCCGGCGATTATCAGGCCTATATTCTGCCGCACACCCGCCGCGTGTTCGACGGATTGAAAGACGCCAGCGTGCCGGTGATCAATTTCAGCACCGGCACCTCCAGCATGCTTCCCCTGATACGCGAGGCGGGAGGCGACGCGATGGGATTCGACTGGCGCATCCATCTCGACGACGCATGGCAACAGATCGGTCACGACACGCCGATCCAGGGCAACCTCGATCCCAACATCCTGTTCGCGCCGATTCCGGTAATCCGGGAAAAAGTAAACGACATCTTGAAACGGGCCGGGGGACGCGCCGGGCATATCTTCAATCTCGGGCACGGGATTCTGCAACACACCCCGGTCGATCATGTCAAGGCGGTGGTGGACATGGTCCACGAATATCGCGATGAATAACCTCACGGTCTCACCCAAAAAAGTCAAAACCGCGGTCGTTCTGCTGGCGCACGGCGCCCCGCTGCGCATCCAGGATATTCCCCGCTACCTGAAAAATATTCGCGGCGGCACCAACTCATCGCTGGAAGTCATTCGGGAAGTGGCCGACCGCTACCGGCAAATCGGCGGGCGTTCGCCTTTGTTGGACATCACCACCGCGCAGGCGGATGCGCTGGAGCAATTTCTCAATCAGGAGGAAGACGAATTCAAGGTGTATGTCGGGATGCGGACTTGGAGTCCCACTATCCAGGAGGCGGTGAACCAGGCCCTGCGCGACCGCCCCCAACGGCTGGTGGCACTGTGCCTGGCCCCGCATTACAGCCGGTGGAGCACCGAACGCTATCAGCAGGCGTTTGAGGAGGCGTTGGCGGGTTGGAAAACTAAAGACCTCGAAAT
>JAPUGN010000251.1 GCA_027298165.1 Nitrospinota bacterium | reverse complement strand
GTCGATTTTGTTGTCGACGAGCGACCGCGACAGCTTGCGGAATAGTGCCGGGGGATAGGATTCGTCGGTAAAATGAAAATACCGGTTGCCGTACTTGTCCTTGAGAAACTTGATTTCCTCGGTGATTTGCGAGATCTGCTTGGTGCGGTAGCCCTCAACATAGCCCTGAAAATGGTCGCAGAAGGAGCACTTGCCCCAGTAACACCCGCGCGTCGCCAGATACGGCAGGATCAGCTTCGGCACGAAATATTTTTCCAGCGACAGGCCGTCGAAATCCGGCGGAGGCAGTTCGTCCATATTCTCGGCGAACACTTCCTTATTCTGATGAATGGCGCCGGAGGCGTCCTTGTGGATGAGATTGGGAAGCGTTGAAAAATCCGTCTCGCCCCTGCCCACCGCTTCGACCAACTTAAGAAACGCGCTTTCGCCTTCGTACAAAACAGCGGTATCGAACAACTCGAATAATTCCTTACTTTCCTTAATAGCGTCGCGAAGCCGGGTCACGATGTTGCCGCCGATGGTGATGTGCGTGTCCGGAAACTTTTCCTTGATCATTTTGCAGAAGGTGAACGTGGAGATCAACTGTTTCTGCTGGACGATGGAAATGCCCACCAGGTCCGGCCGCTCCTTCTCCATGATCTCGGCGATGAGGAAATTATAAACGTCGCGGTAAACGTTGATCTGGTCGTCGTCCAGCGCCTCGAGGATTTCGGAGGACATGAACGGCTTGTAGATCAAATCCGTCTCGATGGGCGGGAAGCAGATTTGCGCCGGGTAATAGCCGAGGGAGATCACCGCCATGGTCTCGTGCAGACACTGCGTTGCCCACTCCAGCTTGTCGATGTCGTAGAAATCGTCGTTGCGCAGAATACGCTTGGCTTCGGTGACGTCTTCGATCAGGCGGGCGAAGCGGTCCTCGGTGAGCGCCTCCAACTGCGCCTTGAGGGCGACTTCTTCCTCGTTGATGCCGTCGCGGTCGGCCACCACCTGCAGGTGCCTCAGCTCGAAGCCGATCCGGCCCTGGACGTGGCGCAGAAATTTCCCGCTGAACATCAAATCGTACATCTCGACGTTGATGTCTCTCTGGATCACCTCGTGCCCCGCGGGCCGGAGCACCGACGTCAACGCCGGCAGGCTCAGATACGGCTCCGACGGCAGCCAGTCGGGCGGAAATAACAACAATATTTTCATAGCGTTCCAGTTCACCCGGAAAGAGCGGGGCCGATCTTTCCCCCGGCTCCCTCATCCCGGAATAAGCATCGTTTCAGGTGCGCCTATCATATCATTATTAAAACCGTTCTCATAGATTTCCCCAAAATTCAATGTCCCGGGAGCTCCGGCCTCTCCAGGGCGCCCTTGCCCCACAAATCCCATTGACATCGGGTGGGGGGGCCGTATAATTCCGAAAATTCGATATAAACCGTAGGGTTAGACGCTTTTTCCCCAATCCGGCCGGAATTTCCATCCGGCGGGGGCTCCTTCCTTCATATAAGGGGCGCATTTTGGCGGAGAATCCAAGGGAAGGAGCCGACCCCTTGTTTAATTTTCTCTTAAATCTGATATTTGCAATTGCCAGAATTCCCTGAAAAAATGGTAAGCTGACCCTTATCTCATGCCATTCAACCCTTTTGGCAACATCTCTTGATGAAAATTAACTTATGCATGTCAATCCCCTAAAACCCATGAAATTCAAAATTGCGATTCTCGTGTGCCTCCTGCTGGTACCGGCCTGGGGAGGGGCGGCCAAGGGACCCCTCAAAGCCACCCGGGTTTCGATATCGCTGGTGGACGGCATTGCGGTGTCTCCCAATGGGGATACTTATATCGCCCGCCGCTCCCATAACATCATCAGCCGCATCGATCAAAAGGGTATGCTGGTCAACGTGGTGGGCACCGGCGCTTCCGGTTTTTACGGCGACGGCGGACCCGCGACGAAAGCGTATTTGCGCGTTCCCGCCGGACTGACCTTCGATACCGAAGGCAATCTGTATATCGCAGACCGGAATAATCACCGCGTGCGCAAAGTCGATAGAAAAGGCATCATCACCACCGTCGCCGGTAACGGCACGGCGGGATTCAGCGGCGATGGCGGGCCGGCCACCCAGGCCAGCCTCAATTTGCCCTCCGGGCTGGCCGTGGACACCCAAGGCAACCTGTATATTTCCGACCGGTCCAACAACCGGGTGCGCAGGGTGAATACGAAAGGCATCATCCAAACCATCGCCGGCAATGGCGCGGAGGGATACCACGGCGACAACATGCCGGCGCTGAAAGCCACCCTCGACAAACCGTTCGGCCTGGCTCTCGATAAAGACAACAACCTGTACATTGCCGACCGCGGCAACAACCGCATTCGCAAAGTGGACCGCTCCGGCCTGATCAGCACCGTGGCGGGCGACGGCGGATTTTATTTCATCGGCGACAACGGCCCCGCTTATCGGGCCAGCATTGCCGGTCCCACCGATGTGGCGGTGGACGGCAAAGGCAATATCTATATCTCCGACCGCAACAACAATCGCATTCGCGTGGTCAACAAGCTGGGTATGATCCGCACCCTCATGGGCACCGGCCAGCAGGATTACAACGGCGATTCGGAACTGGCGCGGGAAACCAACCTCCACCTGCCCTTCGGAGTGGCGCTGGATAAAAACGGCGATCTGCTGGTGATCGACCGCTCGCATTACCGGATCCGCAAACTCATCCTGAAGGGAAACCGGGTCACCACCATGGCGGGTAACGGCGTCAAGCTGTTCGGCGGCGACGGCGGCCCGGCCCAAGGAGCAAACCTTGAATTCCCACACGGCATCGACGTGGACAGCCATGATAACGTGATCTTCGCGGACAAGGCCCATTACCGCATCCGCAAAATCACGCCGCAAGGCATTATCTCTACTATCGTGGGCAACGGGATCCGCGGCAACATCGGCGATGGCGGTCCGGCGCTTAAAGCCTCGGTCTTCCCCACCCGCATGCGGTTGAACCACAAGAACGAAATCTTTTTCATCAGCCCCAGCGGATTCATCAGCCTGATCCGCAAAGTGAACACCAAAGGCATTATCGATGAATACATCACCACCAGCGACGCGGATTATCTGAAATTCCTGCTGGCATCCAGTTCGGGCCGATCCACCAAATCCGATATCACGGCGATTTCGCAGTTTTCCGATCTGGCGTTGGATAAAAAGGGGAACCTCTACCTGTCGGACCGGATCAATCATCAGATTCGCAAGCTTTCCAAAAAAGGTAAAATCAAAACGATCGCGGGAACCGGTGATTCCAATTATTTTGGTGACGGCGGCCCCGCGACGAAAGCGGCGTTTCGCGATCCGGGGGCCATCACTCTCGATGGAGCGGGCAATCTGTACGTCGCCGATGCCGCCAACAACATGGTCCGTAAAATAAATACCAAAGGTATTATCAGCACCATCGCCGGAACCGGAAAACATAAAGATGACGGCGACGGCGGCCCGGCCCTGAAGGCAAGTTTGAGGTCGATCGATTCCCTGGTGTTCAGCCCGGCAGGCGAATTGCACATTGTCGAAACCAACACCCACCATATCCGGAAGATCAAAAAGGACGGCACCATCGTGACCGTTGCGGGCCGTCCCGGCATTCAGGGTAATTTCGGAGATGGCGGACCCGCCACCCAAGCCATGCTCAAGCAACCGGCGGATATCGCTTTCGACTCCAAGGGCAACATGTACATTACCGACATGGGCAACAACAGCATCCGGAAAGTCGACACGAATGGGATCATCACCACCCTGGCGGGCTCTGGAGTGTTCGGCTGGGGGAGCGATGGTGAGCACGTGGAAATTTATTTCGCGAATTTTCCCTAAAAAGCTCCGGACAATTAATTTTACACATCACTTGTAATAATATCTTTTGAATGAATGGAGACGTTTCATGTTGAATATTGTTAGAACCCTGACCGCCTTTGCCGTGTTGACGGGAGTGGCCCTTGCGCCGAGTGCTTCCCGTGCCGGCGATGACAAGGATGCCCTGGTCGATATTCTGAAAAAGGTGGATCAGCAGGTATGTCAGTCCCCCAAAAAAATCCTGGCCTATTACGCCAAGGATACGGTGATCATCGCCGACGACAAACGCGTTCTGCCGGAACACCGCATCAAGGACTACGAAGTGATGATCGCCGAACTGCAGGAGATGAAATGCAGCAACAAGCGCACCGTTCTGGCGGGCAATGTGGGGGAAAATGTCGGCTACCTGTTGGTGGATGAGTTGATCAGCGTATCCTCCCGCCACAGCACCGACGAACGGCAGCACAGCGTCTGCACCTATGCGTTCACCAAAAACGGCGGTCAATGGAAAATCCAGCACGAGCATTGCTCCAGCCTGCCGGACTACACTATTGTGCCGGGGGATGACGCGCTCTATTATTTTCATAATCCCGTCTATTAACGGGTCGGGCGGAGAACTGCCGCTGGCCGGGCAAGGCCCGGGGCAAATATCACAGGAACGCAATGGCGTGCTCAATCGCTTAATTTCGCCAACCGAAGTATTTAAACGAGACCTGCCGCAGGTCGCCGTTTCCCTTCTCTTCCAATGATGCCACAGTCTCCTTCATAGGGACAACGATGCCGCACACCCCTCCGACTCCTGACTCGCTCGGCCCGGTGATTACCGGACAGGGGGTTCATTTTTCGCTGGTTTCCGAACACGCCACCGCCGTTGAACTTTGCCTGTTCGACTCCCCCGCCTCCGAAAAAGAATCGCAACGCATCCTCCTCACGAAAAGCGCCGATTCCGTCTGGCGTGTCCATGTCCCCAACCTGAAAGCCGGGTGCCTGTACGGATACCGCGTTCACGGACCTTACCGCCCCGCCGAAGGGCACCGCTTTAATCCGGCGAAACTCCTGCTCGACCCGTATGCCAAAGCGTTGGGAAGAGCCATGCAATGGCACGAGGCTTTGTGGTCCGTCCCGCCGGGCACGGAGGATCAATCCGATCAACCGCCTGACACGCAGGACAGCGCACCGTATGCGCCCCTCGGGAAAGTGATCGACTCTGCATTCGCCTGGGAGAACGACCGTCCACCCGCAATCCCCTGGCACGATACCGTCATCTATGAAACACACGTCAAGGGAATGACGCAACAGCATCCCGGCATTCCGGAAAACCTGCGCGGCACCTATGCCGGATTCGCCTCGGAACCGGTGATCGAACACCTGACACGGCTGGGCGTCACCGCCGTCGAACTACTGCCCGTTCACCAGATTGCGGACGAATACCATCTTTATAAAAACGGATTGAACAATTACTGGGGCTACAACCCACTCCTGTGGTTTGCGCCGGATATGCGATTCTCACGCCGGAACATTTCCGATCCGCTCACGGAATTCAAACAGATGGTGCGGACGTTTCATCAGGCGGGGATAGAGGTGATCCTCGATATGGTGTTCAACCACACCGCCGAAAGTAACCTCAACGGCCCGACCCTGTCCTTTCGCGGTATCGACAACACGCTCTATTACCGGAGGGACCCGGCGGGGCATTACCTCAACTTCACCGGATGCGGCAACACCCTTAACCTGGAACACCCCCGGGTCCGCCAACTGGTACTGGACGCCCTTCACTACTGGGTCGATGAAATGCACGTCGACGGTTTCCGGCTGGATTTGGCAGTCACCGTCGGACGCGGCCGGGAGTCGTTCGAACCTGAAGGCGTTTTTTTCAAATCGATTCAGGAGGACCCCGCGCTTTCAAAAGTGAAATGGATCGCCGAGCCCTGGGATTTGGGACCTGAGGGTTATCAATTATCCCATTTCCCCAACGGCTGGGCGGAATGGAACGATCAGTACCGGCAAACCGTTCGTCAATTCTGGCGGGGAGATGCCCACCAAGCCGGGCCGTTGATCCGGAGGGTTTCGGGCAGCCGCGACCTGTTCGGCTCTAAAAATCGGCCCGTGCATTCCACCCTCAATTACGTCACCAGCCATGACGGACTTACGCTGGAGGATGGGGTTACCTACGAGCACAAACACAACGAAGCCAATGGCGAAAATAATGAAGACGGGTCCAACGGCAACGAAAGCTGTAACTATGGTGTGGAAGGTCCGTCCGACGACCCGGCACTGAATGCCCTGCGCCGGCAGCATAAAAGAAATCTGATGGCCACGCTTCTGCTGTCGGCGGGTACCCCGATGATTTCCGGCGGGGATGAAATCGGCCGCACCCAAAAAGGCAACAACAACGCCTACTGCCAGGACAACCCGATCAGCTGGTTTGACTGGCATCTCAATGAGGAGCAAAAACATTTTCTGGAGTTCACCTGTTCGCTCATTCAATTGAGAAAAACTCATTCATTCAATCGCGCGGCTTTTGAGTGGTTTGACGCGGGAGGCGCGGCGATTGATCCGCAAGGGCCGGAACCTGCCGACACTCTGTTTCTGGAATGCCTGATAACGCCTGCCGCCAAAGAAAAAAGCCCCGCTCTTTTGATCCTGTGGAACCGGGGGGAATCCGACGCCGATTTCACCCTTCCCGGCGCACCCCGCACCTGGCAGGTATGGTTGGACACGGCTCAAACGCACTCGGTGGATGAACCCTCCTCAGAAAAACCCTTGAAAATCCGTCGGGTACCCGGACGCTCCCTGACCGTTTTTATCGCCGGAACGATCCCCGTTCCTTCGGGAAACCGGGATTGAACTCCCCCGACTGAAGGTTTATCCTGCTAATTGCACTTAATAAGGAACTCTCAAACATGTTACAATTTTATTAAGTTATGAAACCTCAAGATGAATCATCAGAAAGAATCCGGATTCGAGTGGACTCGGATTTGCAGGAGTTGATTCCCGGCTACCTGAAAAACAGGGAAAGCGACCTGCAGACGTATCAACAGGCTTTGGAAAAGGGTGATTTCGATTCCATTGCCGTCCTCGGGCACTCCATGAAAGGCTCCGGCGGGGGATATGGTTTCAATGACCTGAGCCAAATCGGCCGGGCCATTGAAAAAGCCGCCAAAAGCAAAGATAAGGATTCGGTTCGTAAATCCATTATTGATCTGACGGCTTACCTGAAAAAACTGGAAATCGTTTACGAGTAGTCCCCGGTCCCGTCTCTCCAAAAACCGCTTTGTCACTTAAATGAAACTCCGTTTCATTCGATACCTTTGATGGTCCTTTCCCTCAAGTTCAAACTTACCCGCGCTTTAGCGTTGCTGGTTTGCATGACCGCCTTTACCGTTTCCGCCCATGCGGAGAATCCCTTTGGCATTCCCTCATCCGGCGGCGAAGAACGTTGCCTCCAGTGCCATCAGGGAATCGAAGAAATCAGCCGCTCACATCCGCTCACACTGGGATGCACCTCCTGCCACGGCGGCAACGCGGCCTCGCAGGATAAAGACCAAGCCCACGCCACACTCATTCACGATCCGGAAGCGGGAACCGGCAAGCGCAACCCGTCGTCATTGAAAGTCGTTCACCTCAGTTGCGGCAAAGCGCAATGCCATTCCGGCCACCAGGATGAAAGCCGCAACCATGTCGACCACGTCCGTAAATCCATGATGGGCAACTTGGCGGGGATGATCAGCGGCCTGCGGTATCAATGGGGCGGCCAACCGGGGAAAGAAGCGCAGTACGGCATCTATTCCGTCGAAGACACCGACGGGGTGATCCCGGAGTCGATCGGCGCGCTCAACCGTTTGGAAGAGCTTCCTTATTTTAATCCCTACCACTTGCGGCAACACCAGACCGCACTGCAGGGAGCGCCCCGCAAAAAAATTTCCAATCATGTCGGCGACCATGTTCTGCGCGAGCGTTGCTTTCAATGCCATATCGACGCACCGCCACCGCCGGGGGAATTCCGTTCGCAGGGTTGCGCCGCCTGTCACTCCAGTTACCACCCGGAGGGTAAATACCTGGGCCGCGACCCCATGATCGATAAAACCAAACCCGGGCACCCCGCGTACCACCGTTTAACCGTTCTGCCCTCGAGCAACCTGTGTCTACAGTGCCACAAATCGTTTTTATCGCAAATGACGACGGAAAAATTTTCCATTCCCTTTCCCCGCCGCGACCGCAAAGGCAAGCTGCCGTTTCCCGGCAGCGGTCAGCCCCGCATGGACGTTCATCTGGAGCGGGGAATGGATTGCATTGACTGTCATACGCAGTCTGATATCATGGGCGACGGTAACATCTATTCCCGGCAATTTCAGGCGGTGGAAATCCGTTGCGAAACGTGCCACGGCGACAGCCAGTCATATCCCCGGATATCGAAGATTAAGGATTCCCAAGACCCAGCCATTCGGTCGAGCCGCCACTACAAAGGGTTCACTAACAAGGTCGGCGACGCCATGGCAGTTTCGGCCCGCAATCGGAAATTAAGCAACGTCAAAGCCAAAGGAAAACAATTCATCGCCTACAGCAAACGGACCGGCAAAGCGCGTTCCATTCCGCTGGCCAAGGATCAACGCTGGGGCCACAACATTCCCGGTCATCGGGGCAAACTGGCCTGCACCGCATGCCATTCGCAATGGGTGCCGCGTTGCCAGGGATGCCACATGACACTGACTTCGAAAAAGGGCGTCGGCGGGAAGCCGGCGGGCTCCTGGAACCCGTATCAATTCACCATGACGCATGAAGAACCCGCATTGATGGTCGGCCCCCGCGGTAAAGTCGTTCCCATGCTGGCCCAACCGTCGCACACGTTGACCGTTCTCGACCCACAGGGCAAAAAAGTTCCGGTGATCGACGGCCACGGCGACTCGCTGGGCGACTACCGTCATTGGGAGTTCACCAACCCTGCCGGTTATTCGGGTTCCAACCTGGCGTATGGTATGCAACCGCATTCGGTGAGCAAAAACGTGCGCTCATGCGAAAGCTGTCACCTGTCGCCGGGAGCCCTGGGATTAGGCGAGGGTGACTTGCGGATCAAGCGCAAGACCTCCGGGCAGTACGATCAGTTCAATCCCCTGGTCCGCACCAACCGGGTGCTGAACAAATCCAAATACGGTCCCGGGACCAAAGTGACACAACGGGGACAGGCCATTGCCGGCGCCGGCCAACCGGGCGCGCGGCCGTTCAACCAGGAAGAGATCACCCGCATCCTCAAGGTCGGCAATTGCATTCCCTGCCATTCCCGTTACAGCGACCCAATTTACCGGGATATGGAAAAAAGTTACCCGTTTGCGAACAACATCAAACACCGCCGGCTGAGAGACAAAATTTTAAGGAAACGCTGACAAGCTGATGATGAATTTCCGCTTACACATCACAACGGCCTGTATCCTGTTCGCCGCCGCCGTGCTGGCCTGGGCCATCCCGCAACTGATGGCGCAGGAAGATTTCGGTACCGCGCCTCTGGAAGACGCCGCCTACGGCATCTTTGAAAAAGAGATGGTAGACATTCCGCCGCAGGAAGAGAAATCCACCATCGATGCGTCCGATTTCCGGGACCCGTTCTTTTTTCTCAATAAGGACGGCGCGGATTCCAGGCAGGCGCTGACGCCGGGGACAACGGTAGATGGCCTGCGGTTTAACACCTACAGCGACACCCGGGGTTTTATTGACCGCTATTACAAAAATTCCAATTTCGTCCTTAAAGACGTTTTTGGCCGTATCGAACTGGTCAACAAGGAAGGCGGATGCCTGCGCTGTCACCGCGGAATCGAAAAGATCAGCCAGAACCATAATTTCTCCTGCATCAAATGTCATAGTGGAAGCCTGAGGGGGAAAACCGTGGCACAGGCGCACAAGGGCATGGTGTCCAATCCTTCCGACTTGAAATACGCACAAAAATATTGCGGCAAATGCCATGCAGAGCAGGTGCGCAAGGTGAAGAATTCGCTGATGACCACCGCCCGGGGGGTCATTGAAATCACGCGGGAGGCCTGGGGCGAACGCCCGCTCAAGCAACCCAAAACCAAACGAATCAAAAAAAGGAAAAAAGGCCAGGAGCCCCCGCCCCGCGAGCCCTGGCAGTATGTAAGCGGCGGCAAACCGGTGGACGATTTTCTGGAGAAGAAATGCCTGCGCTGCCATGTGCAGTCAGCCTCACCGCACCGCGCGGGGGATTATCGCGGAACCGGTTGCGCCTCCTGCCACATGGTGTACACCAACGAGGGCACCTCCCTCACCCGCGACCGCGCTATTCAGGCAGTGCAACGCAAGGATCCGAAATATTTGCGCAACCGGTTCAACCGAAGCGTCGCCGCCAATTCGCTGAACAACCGCCGGGGTTATCCGCTCCTTCATAAATTCACCGTGGCGATTCCCAGCGTCCAGTGCGAGCATTGCCACAACTACAACGGCGTCGGCAACGAATTCGAAGGCCTGTTAGGCAAAGCCGCCCGGCCCAAAACCGCCCAGGCCAAAGTGGAGGCGGACCAATCCGTTCTGTATGGCCGCGACCACGAGTTTCTCCCCCTCCGGCGCGGGCAAAACTCTCCTCGAGGTCCAATTCTCGTATGCCGAGCTCCTCCATTCGTT
>JAPUGN010000250.1 GCA_027298165.1 Nitrospinota bacterium | reverse complement strand
GGACAGGGCAACCTTACATTCTTCGGAGAGCGATTCCGCCACCGCCCGGCGGGTGGCCTCGTATCCGGCGTTGGGCATATAGCGGTGATTGCCGGGAGTTTCATCCCGGGCGGCGGCGATCAGGGCATCGACCACCTCCTGCGGGGGCTCGGCCACCGGATTGCCCAGGGACAGATCGAACACGTTGTCGGCGCCGAATTCCTGTTTCAACCGGATGCCCTCTTCGAACATCTTGCGGATCCACGAGGCCCGCTCCATAAAATCGTGAACTTTTTTTGAAATCGCCATGTGCAGCCCCGCCCAAAGGTATCGTTCAATAAGGATTTTGTGACAGGCAATCATACATGGAAACGGCGGATGCCACCACTGTTTCGATCGGGTGAGACGGACGGGGTAAAGGTCTAGGTGTTTTTCAATTCGAAGAAGATGAGTTTGCCGTGGTTGGTGGTTACCATGAAACGGTCGCCGCGGGGAGAGATGCTCAATGAGGTAAAATTTTCTTCCTCGGTATAATGTCTCCCCAACTTCACGAAATCCTTCCTGAAGTTTACTTCCTGGACCACTCTCCCGGTACCCACATCGACCAGGAACAGTTGTTCGTATTTCAGGCAGACCATATACCGACCATCCTGCAACAAGCCCAGATAGTTACCGCCTTCGCGAATCTGCCTGATCACCTGGCCGGTTGCCATATCGATGATCAGGGTCCGGTCGCCATCGGAAGCGGCCAGATGGCGGCCGTTGGGAAAAGGCGCGATAGGTTGCAGCCACCCCAGGCTGTTCTGGACTCTGACCGGGCGGCCGGTGGCGGTTTCCCAGATGAGCAGGTCGGTGTATTCATTGAAGGATCGCGAGCTGACGGAAGCGATGTACTGTCCGTCGGCTGAAAAATCCGCCTGCCACACCCGGCCCCGGTGGCCTCTCAATTCGCGGACCAGCTCTCCGGTTGGGTAGTCGTAAATCCAAATGCTGTGTTCCAGGCCCCCGGTGATTTCCTTGAACACCGGGTACCACCAGTCCAGAAGGCTGGCCTCGGGATCGGAAAACGGGCGTTTATCCTCTCCGATCAGCACATACCGGTTCGAGCCCACGGTGCCCCAACGGAGAATTCCCCCCAGGCCATCGCCGATCTCCCGGATTTTTCTTCCGGCTACTGGATCCCAAATGTCCACCCCCGGTTCCTTGCCGCTGGAGATCAGCAGGTTGCCGTCGGGTGCGAATTGGATTCCCTGAGGTGCACCGTCCAGATTCATCTTCGAGTGTACTTTTTTTCCGGTCCGCACATCCCAGACCCCGGCTGTATAAAACTTGTCGGACCATTTTTGAAACGGCCGTTTGAGCCAGAGGGTTTGCGCGATCCGGTCCCCCCGGGTCGAATAAGCGGATTGCTGATTTTGGCCTTCATGTTTGACCACCCGCGTCACCCGTAACGGGCCCTTGCCGAGAAGTTTTTGATAGATTTTTTTATAACGGGCCGCGGTAGGCGCGGGCTTCGCCAGGCGAGCGCCATTTTTTTTGAGAAGCGCTGATACGTCCCGGTAGCTGAACTCCTCCGGGAAATAGAGCGGAGTGAATCCTTTTTTGTTTTTGGCATTGACCCGCGCTTTATGAGTCAACAGGAGTTGCACCATCTCCTTATGACCCTGTTTGGCGGCAATATGCAGAGCGGTATTCTCCCTCTTCTTGGGGCGGAAATAGATGTCCGCGCCGCGCTGAAGCAGGATTTCCGCCAGCCGGACCTTGCTATTGGCAACCGCCTGGAAGAACGGGGTGATGCCTCTCCCGTTTTTTTCATCCACCCGGGCACCATGATCGAGCAAGAAGGTGACGGGTTGCTCATGGCCGGAATTGACGGCATGGAAAAGCGGGGAACTTTTATTTTTGTCCTTAAAATTAACCTGGGCTCCCCGCTCGATCAAAAATTTCGCGCATTCGGTATCCTCCCTCTGCACCGCGCCATACAGCATAGTCCGGCTCTTATAACCGTACGTTTGATTGACGTCCAACCCGTCGTCCAAAAGGATTTTCAACATGGGAATATTGCCCGCGACGGCCAATTTGTATGGAGTTTTTTCGGAAAACTGGTCGCAGCCCGCCGCGAACAGGCCGCACCACACGCAAAATCCATAGAACCAAATTTTTGAAAAATTCCTGAGGTCCATATTTAACCCGTCGTCTGTTTCAATATTTCAATAAGGTTTCATTATAAGTATAAAGGGTCGGCGACGGGAGACCGCAAATATGTTGGACCGACTACAGGTTTTCTCCGGCCCGCTGTGCATGTAACAGTAACCTCTGGAACAGGAAGGGCAGTCACCCCGGACCCACAAGCCGGGATGACTGAAGAGGCGGGAAAGTTGGAAGGTTTTAAAGCGTGCCCGAATCAGGCGTTAAAGCAGGAAGTTCACGATCAGGGATAACATCACTGCTCCCAGGTAGGTGTATAAAGTCAGATTGTCCGTAATTTTCCGGTTGATACTGTGCCCGGTGACGGTATCCAGAACGTATTTGACATACGAATCGGTGTGCGGGGTTTGCCCGAGCTTCAGCTTGATGCGCCAATGGGTGTCGGTGAGGATGCAGTACTGGTTGCCGAAAAACCGCCCCAGCACGCCCCAGGAAAAGGCGACCAAAATCACCGCCGTCAAATGCGCGAGGCGGGTCGGCTCGAACATCCAGCCCGCGATGCAAATCGACATCAGGCCCAGATGAACCACGTGCATCATATAATCCATGAATATCCATCCGACTCTCATGACGTCTCCCCTCCTTAAACGTTCTGCGGTGCGTGGTGTTTCACAATATCCTCCGCACCGGCAATCACTTTTTCAAATGCGTGGATATACTGGTCCAGGATGCCGCGCCCGGCGTTGGGAAATGACGGCAGTTTGATCAGCGCTTCGTTGACTGCCAGCGTTTTCGGCAGCGCATTGGGGTCATAGTCCGGCAGGTTCACCTCGGGTCCCAATCGCGCGATCTCTTTCCAGGCGCCTTCAGTAAACAACGGTTGCTGATGCAGTAGGGGGTACCGGGGCACCGCTACCTGGCATCCTTCCCGACGCAACGCCTCGATCAGCACATCGCGCGGGAGGATGCATCGTTCCGGGTTGTAACGGATCAGATATTCGAAATAAACGCGTTCGATATGCGGCGGCGCCAGAAAGGTATGAAACCCGAGTTTCTCCAAAGCATGGGACAGGTAATCCAGGTTGTCGTTGCGCCGCTGGTTGTTTTCCCACAATCGCCGCAGTTGACTGCGCGCAATGGCGGCACTCACCGGCGCAATCCGGGTTTTGATGCCGAAACTGGTGGCGGCGAACCGCCGGGCCGGGGTCTCCAGCTCGATGATGCGGGTGATGTCTCCCAGACACGCCGCTTTTTCAAAATAGCTGTAATCGTCGCACAGGAAAACTCCGCCTTCTCCGCCGGGCGACAGCTTGTCGCCCTGAAGGCTGAACACCGAAATATCGCCCAGGGAACCGCAGGGCCTGCCCCGCCACGACGCACCGTGCGCATGGGAGGCATCCTCGATGATTTTCAAATCATGTTCCCTCGCGATCTGCAACAGCTCCGTCATCTTGCTCGGCAGGCCCCAGAGGTGGACCACCACCATGGCCCGGGTCCGGGAGGTGATTTTTTTACGAACGTCATCCGGGTCCATCCCCATGCGTTCGGTTTCGCTTTCGCAAAATACCGGCACCGCGCCCAGCCACAACATGGGCACCACCGAGGCCCAGAACGTGGCCGAGGGCACCAGCACCTCGTCGCCCGGCTTCAGTCCCAGCGCCACAAACGCCGCGAAAAGTCCCGCCGTGCCGTTATTGTGCGCCAGGGCGTATTTGCGGCCGGTGAATTCGGCATAATCTTTTTCCAGCTTGCGGATGACCGGATGCGTCGAAATATTGCCGTCGCGCATCACTTCGAGCACCGCCCGTTCATCTTCCTGGGTCAATAGCGGCCAGCGGTCGGCCGTTGCGTGGTCGGCGGTCACCGCCGGATCCCCGCCCAGTATCGCCGGTTGATTGTATTTGACCTGCGTCATGCTTCACCTCCCAAACGCGTTTATGAGTGGACTGGAGTCAGCACGTCGTCGAACCGGCGCTCCACGGTTTCCATATAATCCAGAACCAGTTTCCGGGCGACCACCGGTTCCCCGCCGGAAAATTGCAACGCCAGTTGTTCCAGGTGGGGAACGTTCTCGTTGTTTTTTCCCAGTCCTTCCCGCGCCACCCACTGGGAAATATTGGTGCGCCGCCTCAGATAATCTTCCAGATTGAGGCACCGCTCATGCTCGATACAGCTTTTGAGCGAAGGCACTTTCTCCTGTAATCCGGGATAGCTGTCCCACTCCACCTCGGCGGACGTGAACGGCTGGACGGGTAACGCCCGCCCGCTGGGCGCCACCAGGTCCCGGACCTGTTTCCCAACTTTTTCGGCTACCGAAACACAGCTGGTGAACTTGCCGCCGTATACCGAAACCCAGGGCTTCAGCCGGTCCCGGTGAATCTGATGTTTACGGGAAAGGTCGAGGGGATAACAATCTTTTGAAAAACTTTTTTTGACCACCAGTGGCCGGACCCCGCACCGCAAAGAAACCACGTCTTCGGGGTCGACCTGTTTTTTCAGGTTGCGGTTGGCACGTTCCAGCAGGAAATCCACGTCCTCCGGTTCAGCAAAAAACCCTCCCTCGATGGTGGACAGATAGGTTTCGGTCGGACCCCACAGGGCCACCGGCCCCCACGGGATGTAAGACAAGACATCTCCCTGCTCACCCATATCAAAGATCAGGGGATAATTGTGCCGGTCCTGCCGCTCGAGGCCGATGAACACGCCTTTGCTGAATACGTGCTTGTAGGGAGTTTCGATCTTAAACTGGCGGTTGACGGCATCGGTCCAGACTCCGGCGCAGTTGATGACACAACGGCTCCGGGCCAAGCACGCCCACCCCGTGACCTGATCGGTCAGCGTTAGCCGCCACAGCCCGTCCCCGGCATGGAATTCGGCACCGGTGAGCGCGCAGTAATTGAGAGCGACACCCTGCCGGGAATCCTGCCCGGTGATCCAACGCAACACAAAGCGGCTGTCGGAATAATTCAACACCGCTTCCTGATATAAAAAAGAAGAGTCGTGTTCGCCGTTTTTCAGGAACGCTTTTTCCGCGTAGGTGTCCTCGACCCGCGGCCGCTCCCTCTGGCACAGACCGAGCATCCAGTAAAAGTAGAGGCCGGACGCCATGAAATATTTGCTCCAGCCCGTATCCCGCGATGGGATGTAACGGAACCGTGCCGGCGACACTTCGCCTCCCATATTGCGGATCATCGCTTCGCGGTCGCGCGACAACTGGGCGACGGTTAACAGGTCCAGATTGCGCAGGTACAGCAGGCCCCCCCAGACCATCATGGCCGAGGCCTGGCTGGTGCCCCCGGCAAAATCCCCCTTGTCCACCAGCAACACCCGATAGCCTTTCTGGCAGAGGTGATGGTAAAGACTGGCGCCGTTGATCCCGCCGCCGATTATGGTGACATCAAAGGTCCCGTGCTGTGCGATCTCCAGATCGATGCTTCGCTGGCTCTCACCCATGATTGACCTCCTCCTCGATTGTTGGGGCACCGGAAATGAAAACCTCAGTCCGGGCACCCCCTGAATAGCCGGGCCCTCGCCTCCCGGGTCATCATAAATTTACACCCAAATTGAATTTTTGTCAATAAATATTTTATTTAATATTTATTATACTCAAAGCACACCGGGCTTTAAAAATTATTAAATAATTGATTTATAAACCTTTATTTTGATTTTTTTGAAGGGCAACGCTATTTTTATTTTCATGAGGAGGGGGCTATCCACATCAGGCCATACGGGTCCCCTGCACTCTCCGCCGCGGAATGTACCCAGGCAATCAACCCCTTGCTCCAGGTTTTTGATAAGATGGCTCTCTTTATGAAATTCACTGTGAAACCCCTAATTCTCATTTCTCTTCCGGAGTGCCTCCTTTAAGCATGATCGTTCGATTCGACGGAGTTCATAAATATTTCCAGGCGGGCGGCGTGCAAATTGCCGCGCTTTCGGACGTCAGCCTGAGCCTGGAGAAAAAGGATTTCGTCACGGTAATGGGTCCCAGCGGCGGCGGCAAGACCACCCTGCTCAATTGCATGGGGGGTCTCGACACGCCGGATGCGGGCGAAATTCATCTCAACGGCAAATTGCTTTCCGGGATGAAGGACCGCGAGCTGACCCAACTGCGGCGCCATGAAATCGGTTTCGTGTTTCAGTTCTTCAATCTCATGCCCACCCTCTCGGTCCTTGAAAACATCGAACTGCCGCTGTTGCTCAGCCACGCTTCGAAGGAGAGCAGGAATCGCGTTAAAGAATTACTGGATTACGTCGGCTTGGCCCACCGCGCCCGGTCGTTTCCCGCCGAGTTGTCGGGCGGCGAAATGCAGAGGGTGGCCATCGCCCGGGCGCTGGTGCATCAACCTTCACTCCTGTTGGCGGACGAGCCGACCGGCAACCTCGATTCAGAAAACGGGATTAAAATTCTTGATCTTCTCAAGCAGGCCAGCGAGGATTTCGAGGCCACCGTGGTGGTGGTCACGCACAATCCACAGGCGGCGAAGTACGGCAATCGCCACTTCGATATCCGCGACGGCAAACTCCAAACCCTTAAATAAACCGGAGAGGATCAATCGCCGACCATGAGTTTTCTGATTTATTTTAAGGATCTGTTCACGGCGCTTATCCTGCGCCCCCTGGTGCGCGATCCCTTTCGATTTGTCATCACCATTCTGGGTGTCGCTATCGGCGTATCGGTATTTTTGAGCATCCAGCTCGCCAACCGGCAAACCCTGCTGTCCTTCAGCGAGAGCGTCGACCTTGCGCTGGGCAAGGCGGACGCGGTGATCGAAGCAGAAGGCCTCCCTTTTGACCAGAAGTATTTAAATGATCTGCTACCGCTGGCGGAATGGATAAGGGTCTACCCGATTATTCGGGGTTACGGGGTAGAGGTAAACAGCAACGAGGTGGTAGAAATTCTGGGGACGGATCTTCTAAAGGCCAACGGCGTCCGCAACTTTTCCCTGAAAACCAAGCGCTCCAATTTTACAAGCCTGTTACCCCTTATCCTGGATCCCCGGGGCGTCATATTGCCGGAAAAGTTTATTCCGGGAACCCACTTCAAGCCCGGCGACTCTATCCGTTTCCTCATAAACGGCAAAGAAAAAAAGCTCAGAGTGAACGGCATTCTGGAAAACCAGGGTATGGCCAAAGCGTTGACCCGGAATTTTGCGGTCATGCACCTGTTGGCGGCGCAAAACACATTCGGCAAAATCGGCAAGTTGGACCGCATCGACGTGGAGTTTCTGGGGGAGGAGGATTTCGACCTCATGAAACAGAAAATTGCCGGGGTGCTTCCGGATTTTCTGCGGGTCGACCGGCCCGAACGCAGAAATCAGCAGGTGGAAAAAATGTTGCGCGCGTTTCAATACAATCTGACGGCGCTCAGCTTCGTCGCCCTGCTGGTTGGCCTGTATCTCATTTACAATATGGTTTCGCTGTCGGTGGTGCGCCGCCGAACGGAGATCGGAACCCTGCGCGCCATGGGCGCCTCGCCGGGATTGATCGCTTCCATATTTTTACTGGAAGCGGGTGTGATCGGGACCCTCGGGTCCGCCCTCGGCATCGGGTTTGGATACTTCATGGCGCAGTTTTCGCTGGAGGCGGTGGCGATCACCGTCAACAATCTGTACGCTTCCACCCAGGTGACCGAAGTGGATTTCCGTTGGGATCAAATGGGCCTCTATTTCTTTTTCGGAGTCGGGTTGTCGCTCGTCTCGGCGGTCATCCCAGCGTATGATGCCGCCACCACATCCCCGACCCAGGTCATGCGGCGCGGCAGTTACGATCTTAAAATATACCGAGGCAACCGGAAGCTGACTGTGTCCGGGTTGGGACTGCTCCTGCTGGCGGGTCTATGCTCACAACTGCCGGCCATCGCCCAGTTTCCATATTTTGGATTTTTATCGGTGTTTTTCATTGTGATGGGGATCTCCTTTCTGGCTCCTTGGGGCCTGCTGATCCTGCGCGATCTTTCGCACGGCCTGTGCAAACGCTGGTTCCAGGGCGAGGGTCTGCTGGCCAGCATGAACCTGTCGCAGAACGTGGGACGCAACTCCATGGCTGTATCGTCTCTGGCAATCGCGTTCATGATGGTAATCAGCATGTCGATCATGGTGCACAGTTTCCGGCAGACGGTGGTGGTGTGGATCAATCAGACCCTGCAAGCCGACCTATTCGTCCACGCCGTCGGTGGGAAAAACATCGATTACCAATACACCCTGCCACTCGGCAAAGTAACCGCGCTTCGGGAAATACCCGGCGTGAAAGCGGTCGACCTGTTCCGTGCCATCCCCATTTCCTACGACGATGAGCCGGCCATCCTCGCCTCGGGAGATTTCAACATCCTGTCGCGTTACGGCAATCTGGTGATCAAGCAAGGCCCGCCAGCCGGCGAGCTCGCCAAATTGTTGGTGGGATACAACCGCGCCATTGTGTCGGAACCGTTTTCACTGAAACATCATGTGAGCACCGGAGACCGGTTGACCCTGAACACCCCTTCCGGGCTCCGGGAAGTGGAGATCGCGGCCATTTACTACGACTATTCGCAGGAGCAGGGTTTGATTATTCTCGATCGCAGCACCTACCTGAAATATTACAACGACCCCAACGTCAACAGTTTCGTGGTGTACCTGCAAGGCCCCCAACACCTGCCGGAAGTGCGCAGGGAAATCATCCGAACTATCGGGAGCTCCGACCGAATTATCGTGCGGTCCAACGGAGAACTCAAAAAGGAAGTGCTGAAAATTTTCGACAATACCTTCGCGATCACCTACTCACTGGAAATCATCGGTGTCGGCGTCGCCGTGCTCGGATTGTTCAACACGCTGATCTCGCTGATTATCGAGCGGCGGCGGGAAATCGGTATCCTGCGGTTCATCGGGGCGTTTCAGGAACAGGTCAAAAAAATGATTCTGATCGAGGCGGGACTGTTGGGAGTGATCGGCTCGGCCTTCGGGCTGGCGGCGGGAATCGTGGTCTCTTATATTCTGATCTTCGTGATCAACAAACAATCGTTCGGCTGGACCATTCTGGTCTTTTATCCTTACGGATTCATACTCCTCGCGGTGATCCTGTTCTGGATCGTCGCCTGCATGGCCGGGCTTTACCCGGCCCGCATCGCCACCCGCCTCAACCCCAGGGAATCCGTGAGAGCAGAGTGATTCTCAATAATTAAAAAACCTTTTCACCGCAGAGGGCACAGAGAGCGCAGAGAAGACTCCTCCCCTTTTTAAGGGGAGGCTGGGAGGGGTAGATATCAACCACCCCTAACCCCTCCTTGAAAAGGAGGGGGACCCGTTTGTCATTTTGAGTGGATATAATGTAGCAAAGAATCTGTGTTTCCAAAATATGCAATTAAACCCAGATCCTTCGCTAAAGCTCAGGATGAAAACCTTGTTTTGCTTTATTTTTCTTCAATGCTGGATCGAAGGTCGAGGAGTTTGATTTCGATGGAGTTTCGGCCGCCCCAGGTGTTGCGGCGCAGTTCGTAGACGATATCGATGGGTTCGCTCGCGTCGAGCGATTGGAAGGCGTGGGACAGATTGAAACCGATCACGTTTCGGAAGTGATTGCCCTGAAATGCACGGAAGCGGACGTGGTTGTCCTCGCGGCCGACGAACTTGACGTCGCGCGCGCGAACTTGACGCGAGATAAAAACCGGGGCCTTGTTCATCTGTCCAAACGGTTCCAGATTTTCAATTTCCCCGAACAGTTCCTGGCTGATGTCCTGCACTCTCAGGGTGGCGTCCACTTTCAGTTCGGGCACCAGGGAATCGCCGGTGAGGTATTCGTCGCCGACCCGATTCATGGCTTTCCGGAATGCGTCCACGCGGCCTTCTTCGATATTCAATCCGGCGGCATAGGCATGGCCGCCGTACTGGATAAGATGCTCCGAGCATTGCGTCATCGCCTTCACCAGATTGAACGACGGGATACTGCGCGCCGACCCCTTGCCGACGCCTTTCTGGAGCGCGATCAGGATCGCCGGCCGGTAAAACTTTTCAGCCAGTTTGGAGGCGACAATGCCGATCACCCCCTGGTGAAAATTTTCCGATGCCAGCACGATGACATTTTCATTTTCCAAATCCACCTGCCGCTCCAGCAAATACTCCGCTTCCTCGTAGCACCACTTCTGCGTCTCTTTACGCTCTTCGTTGAGGGCGTTCAGCGACCGCGCCATTTCCATGGCTTCGTTGAGGTCGGATGAAACCAGAAGGTGAAGGCCGCGGTCGGGTTGACCCAGACGCCCGGCAGCGTTCAGGCGGGGTCCCATGCCGAAGCCAACGGAGAAGGAGTCGACTTTACCGTCGACACCGGCGACCGCCTTCAGGGCGACCACCCCCGGCTTGACGCTGGTGCGCAAAGCCTCCAGTCCGTGAGCCGTCAACACATGATTTTCATCGACCAGAGGCGCCATATCGGCGATGGTACCCAGAGTGAACAAATCGAGATGCTTTTTGAGGTTCGGCAGGCGATCCGGCTCCCAACCGGCGTCCAAGAGTCCGCGGCGAATGCCCTCCGCCAGTTTGAACACGATACCGACGCCGCTTAAAAATTTGAACGGGTACGTGCAGTCGGGCTGGTGCGGATTCAACACCGCCAGCGCATCGGGCAATCCTTCCTCGGCGATTTGATGGTGGTCGGTCACGATGACCTCCATGCCAATCTTGTTGGCATGCTTCACCTGCCGGAGGGCGGTCACCCCGGTATCCGCAGTAATGACGAGGTTACAGCCGCGCGCCTTGATGGTATCCAGCGCCTGTTCATTGAGGCCGTAACCCTCTTCCATGCGGTTGGGCAGATAATAATCGAACGGCGCGTCCAGTTCGCGGAAGAAATGCACCATCAGCGCGGCGGAAGTCACACCGTCCACATCGTAATCGCCGTACACCGTGACGGTCTCCCGGTTTTGAATAGCCTGCACGATGCGCCGAACGGCCACATCCATCCCCAGCATCAAAAAAGGATCGTGGGCGTGGTCCAGCTTGGGATCGAGAAAAAAGCGGGCTTCTTCCGGATCTGCGAGACCGCGGTTGACCATCAGGCGGGCGAGAAAGGGAGATACCTCCAGCGTTTCACACAACCGGTCAACCGAGGCGGTTTCCGGGTTTTCAAAAATCCATTTTTTGTTCAATGCCGACAGCATTTCAATATCCAAAAAGTTATTCCGGGCGCGGCTTACAGTATTCCGTCACGCCTTTAAATGTTTTCCGGTGAATGGGACAGGGGCCATATTCCCGGATGCGTTCCTTGTGCAGGCGGGTGCCGTATCCCTTGTGCCGGAAAAATTCATATTGCGGGTACTGCTCGTGATATTCCTCCATCAGCCGGTCGCGCGTCACCTTCGCCAGCACCGATGCGGCGGCAATGGAGAGACTCGCGTCGTCCCCGCCGATAATGGTTTTCTGGTGCGTCCCGCATTCGATGCCGCGGTTGCCGTCGATTAACAGTAGATCGGGCACCAGGGGCATTTGTTCCACCGCGCGCTTCATGGCCAACAGTGCGGCCTGCAAGATATTGATCTCGTCGATGGTGGTTTCATCGACACGGGCGACGCCAAATCCTGTGCATTTCTCGATGATCTGATCGAACAATCGTGCGCGGAGAGCGGGAGACATTTTTTTGGAATCGCGCAAACCAGGCAGGGAGATCTCCCGAGGCAACACCACCGCGGCGGCCACCACGGGACCCGCCAGAGGCCCGCGCCCTGCTTCGTCCACTCCCGCCACCGAACGGTATCCGGAATGTTCCGCTTCCCTTTCGTGGTCCCGCATCGGCCACTCCTTTGCGCCGATGATAAGTGATTCACCGGGGGCTGGCAATACAAAAGTGACCGTTGAAAAGTAAGGTGGCGAATTCTATAATCGATTCATGATAGCAAGGCATTGGTTTCCAGCGGTTTTGATTTTCTCCTTCCTTATGGGATGCGCCCGGTTCCCGCTCGCGCCACCCCAGCCTGGAATCACGATTCCTCTCCATCAGGAAACGGCTCTGGGTGAGGAAGCCTACCGGGAAATCCTGAAACATGAACAATTATCGCAGGACCCGCAGTTGCTCAAAATTTTAAACCGGGTGGGCGGGCAATTGGCGGCGGTGTCTCCCATGTCGCACCTGAACTGGGAGTTTGCACTGATCGAATCCAACGAGAGAATCGCATTCGCCCTGCCCGGCGGCAAGGTGGCGGTCACCACCGGCATGCTTCCGGTGTGCGCCAATGAGGCGGGGCTGGCCGCGGTGTTGAGCCACCAGATCGCACATGTCGTGGCCCGGCATGGAGCGGAGCGCCTGCCGCGGTCTTTCCGCAATTCAGAAAGAGGAGCGGCCACTCCCGTCGGCCTTTTAAACTCCCGAAATAAAAATGACATCCTGTTGGCGTTGGGGGTCGGCCAGGATCGGTCAATGCCTTTCAGCCAGAGCCATGAAATCGAGGCGGACGACTTGGGAATGAAATTGATGGTGCAGGCGGGATATGATCCTATGGAAGCCTTCCGGTTCTGGAACCGAATCAACCAAATGAGAAGAGGATCGCGGGTGCCGGAAATGTTGTTCACCCATCCCATCGACGCCCGGCGCCTGGAGGACCTGCGCCGGCTTCTGCCGAAAGCGAACCGGGCCTACCAGGCCAATCCGCTCAAACACGGACTGGGCCAATCCATCCTTTATCTGTTGAGCCGTAGGAAACTGATGCCGAAACCCAACTCCTTACCTCAGCCGCCTGCTCAGCCCTCGGTAAAGACGGCGCCCGCACCCGGCACCCTCTTCAACCCATAAAAAAAACCGGCCTCGCGATCGAGGCCGGTTGAGAAAACGGGTGCCGCCGAAACGGATTTACGCTTCGGTCTTTGCTTTAGCTTTGGCTGTGGATTTCTTTTTGGACGTCTTGGATTTGCTCTTGGCTCTATGGGTTCGGACTTCTTTTAAACGCGCCGCTTTGCCGCGCAGTTCTCGCAGGTAATACAGCTTAGCCTGACGGACTTTGGCGTGTTTGACGATTTCCACTTTTTCCACTCGCGGGGAATGCAGGGGGAAAATACGCTCAACGCCGACGCCGAACGATACTTTTCTCACGGTGATGGTTTTGCGGTTCTGACTGCCGCGCATTTTAATCACAACGCCTTCCACCACCTGGACGCGCTCCTTATCTCCCTCGACAATGCGAAAGTGCACCCGCGCGGTATCCCCAATGCGCACTTCGGGGATTTTTTCTTTCATTTCCTTTTGTTCAATCTGATCGATCAAATTCATAAAACCCGTCTCCTTCGACTTAAAAGCGCGGATCATATCAGTTTCCACGCAAACTCACAAATAAATTAATCGATCCCCATCCCCGGTCCCAGCAGGCGGTCGAGGATGATCGCAATGGCCGCCCGGACCGGCAGGTGATTGTAACCGTTCAGTCCTTCTATCGGGTCCAGCACGATATCGGCCCGTTCTACAATGCTTTTTTCCAATCCCCAACCGGTCCCGAACACCAGCAGGTAGGGATGATTGTTCTTCAACACCTCGCGCACTTCCCGGTAGGAACGGCTCTGCGGAAACCGTTTGGCGTCCGGGATTATCGTCCGCGGCCGCTCTCCCCGGCGCTGGGCGATGTCCGCCACCGCGTCGTCCAGCACGCTCACCACCCGGGCGTTGAGCAACGCCTCCTTGCGGGTGGGGTTGTATTCCGCCCCGTAACCCTCCAGCCAGTGGTCCATTATGCGGTGGACCAGCTTCTGCTGGGTCTCCAGCGGCGTGACGACATAAAACGTGCCGACGTTATACGTCCGGCCGATCCGCGAGATGTCATGCACGTCCAGGGTGGTCACCGACGAGGTGACGATGTCTCCCGGTTTGTTGTAAACCGGGAAATGCACCAGCGCGATATCGATATGACTATGAACCGATTCGGTCAAACTGTGCCGTATGCCAGTTGTTTATTCAGAACCGTCCGATTGAATATTGCGGTACAAATCGGGACGGTGTTTCGCCGTTTTCCGGAGCGCCGCCTGCCGCTTCCATTCTTCAATTTTCTTGTGGTCGCCGGACACCAGAACGTCCGGCACCCGGAACCCCTTGTAATCCTGCGGGCGCGTGTACTGCGGGTACTCAAGCATTTCGGAAGAGAAGGATTCCTCAGCCAGCGACTGCTCGTCGCCCACCACACCGGGCACCAGGCGGGCCACGGTTTCTACAATGACCATGGCGGGCACTTCGCCGCCGTTCAATACATAGTCGCCAATAGACAACTCCTCGTCGACCAGTTCGGAAACCCGCTCGTCCACCCCTTCGTAGCGTCCACAAACAAGAATAATTTGATCCTTACGGGACAGCTCCCAGGCTTTCTTCTGATCGAACCGGCATCCTCCAGGCGACAACAGAATTTTGTGCGCGTTCGGACGATCCTTTTTAACCGCTTCCAGAGCGCGGTCAATGGGTTCGATGTTCATCACCATTCCCACACCGCCGCCGAAGGGTGTGTCGTCCACCCGGTTATGCTTGTCCAGCGTGTAGTCGCGAAGATCGTGTGTCCTGATCTCTACGATGCCCCCTTCCTGCGCCTTCTTCAAAAGGCTTTCACGAAACGGGGACTCAAACATCCCGGGGAAAATAGAAATAATGTCAAACCGGATGGTCTTCAAGCAATCCCTCGATGATATGAAAAATGAGTTTATTCTCCTTGAGGTCAATGGACTTGACCACGGAGTCAATCATCGGAAGCAGGAGTTCTTTATCCCCATCCTGAACCACATACACGTCATTACTGCCGGTGACGATGATATCGGTGACGGAACCGTAATACCGGCCCTCTTCATCGAAGACCTGCAGGCCTTCGATTTGAAACCAGTAATATTCTCCGTCCGGCAACGGAGGAAAATTCTCGGTAAAAATTTCGAGAGTCTTCCCCACCAGGGTTTGGGCCTGTTCAACGGTTTTATAATCCTTGAACTTGACGATCCAACGTCCACCCTGTCCGCGGACTTTCTCCAGAGTCGTTTCGGCAGGCCCCGTGTCGTCTCCCACAATCCGGGCACGATGAGGTCCCTGAAACAGATTCGGGTCGGTCACCGAAGGTTTGAGTTTGACCTCTCCCTTCAACCCATGGGTTTTTGTAATGTCACCAACCGGAACCCAGTCCATGAATTATTCAATAATTTCCAAAACCGCTCGCTTTTTCAACTTGGTTGCGTTGGCATTTAAAATGGTGCGCATGGCCCGGGCGGTTTTTCCTTGTTTGCCGATCACTTTTCCCAGGTCTTCCTTGGCCACCCTCAATTCCAAAACCGTGGTCTTCTCACCTTCTATTTCCTTGATCTCCACCTGATCCGGAAAATCCACCAACGCTTTCGCTATAACATTAATAAGATCTTTCATGCCCGATACCTCCCAGGTCCACTGCAAATCCGACTGTTATTACCTACCTGGCCAATCGTTTTTACAAGGTTGAGTTCGAGACACGAAGATCAAAATGCTGCCGTCCTCTATACGGTAACTCCGGCTTTTTTCAAAAGCGATGTCACGGTCCGGGAAGGCACAGCACCCTTTTTTATCCAACTTTCTGCTTTTTCTGCATCAATTTTAAATTGATCATCAGCTTTCAACGGGTCATAGGTGCCCAACACTTCAAGAAACTTGCCGTCTCTCGGAGATCGTGAATCAGTCGCAACTACCCTATAGAAGGGCCTCTTTTTTGCTCCTCGTCTGCTCAATCGAATGACTACTGCCAATGTTTCCTCCTGTGGTTATGGAAATAAATCTATTGTAAAAAGGTCTCACCAAGTTCAGAACGGGCTGCCGCCCCGCCCTCCCAACATACTCCCCAGGTTTAAACCTCGGAAATTACTGGAGGACATTTTTTTCATCATTTTTTTCATCTGCGAAAACTGTTTCAACAGTTTATTGATTTCATTGACGGTGGTGCCGCTGCCATTCGCGATACGTTTCTTGCGGCTGCCGTTGATGACATTATGGCGCATCCGCTCATGAGGCGTCATCGAATTGATAATGGCCTCTATACGGGTAAAAGCGCCGTCATCCACCTTAACGCCTTTCATCAACTTGCCCGCTCCGGGTACCATGCTCAACAAATCCTGGATCGATCCCATCTTGCGCATTTGCCGCAGTTGATCGCGAAAATCATCCAGGTCGAAGGCATTTTTCTTTAATTTTCTTTCGAGCGTTTCCTGCTGTTCCTGCTCGAAGGTGTCCTGGGCCTTGTCGACCAGGGTCATCACATCGCCCATACCAAGGATGCGGGACACAATGCGGTCGGGATGAAACGGCTCGAGGGCCTCCAGTTTTTCCCCCGTGCCAATGAACTTGATGGGCCGGCCGGTTACGGATTTGATCGACAACGCCGCGCCACCGCGTGCGTCCCCGTCCATCTTCGTCAGCACCACGCCATCGATGCCCACCGCATCGTGGAACGCCTTCGAAACGTTCACCGCTTCCTGACGCATCATGCACTCGGCGACAAACAACACCTCGTGCGGCTCGATCTCTCTCTTGATGGCCTTGATCTCGTCCATCATCGCATCATCGATGTGCTGACGGCCCGCAGTATCAAGAATCACCACGCCACGCATCTCTGCGCGCGCCTGCTTGACGGCCTTGGCGCAAATACTCACCGGGTCCTTGCCCTCACCGGTCGGGTAGACGTCGATCTCCAGATCGCGCCCCAAAACGTTCAACTGTTCGATGGCCGCCGGGCGGTACACGTCCGCCGGGACCAGCAGGCAGTTTTTGCCTTCCTTCTTGAATTTTTTGGCCAGCTTGCCGACCGTCGTGGTCTTGCCGGAGCCCTGCAGACCCACCATCAGAATAATCGTCGGCGGGCTGTCGGAAAACTGAATGCCGCTGACCTCGCCCCCCAGCAGACTCTCTAACTCGTCGTTGACGATCTTGACCATCTGGTGGCCGGGGGTCAGGCTCTTCAACACTTCCTGACCGATGGATTTCTCACGCACCCCGGCAAGAAAATCCTTAATCACCGGCAGACTGACGTCCGCCTCGATCAGGGCGACACGAATCTCGCGCAGGGCCTCGTCGACGTCGACTTCCTTCAGTTTGCCGCGACCCTTTAATTTTTTATAAATCGCCTCGAGGCGGTTGGATAAATTGTCGAACATACGTCAGGAAAAGCCCGATTTTTCAAATTTTAGGATATTGTAAACAGCGCAGTATATAATAGCAATTGCTAAGTTCCAAGGGGAATTAACTTTATGAAAAAAAAGGCGATAGTGCTTCTAAGCGGGGGGCTGGACTCGGCCACCGTGCTGGCGATAACACTTAAAATAGGGTATTCGCCCATTACCCTCTGTTTTGATTACGGCCAGAGGCATCGGGTGGAATTGGACAAAGCACGGGCACTCTCTTTAAAAATGGGGGCTTTAGAGCATAAAGAGGTCAAAATCGACCTGCGCCAGTTTGGCGGCTCAGCCCTGACCGATGATATCGACGTGCCCAAAGGCCGGACGGCAGGGGAAATGAGCGCCGAAATTCCCGTCACCTACGTTCCGGCGCGGAATACCGTTTTCCTCTCATTCGCCCTCGCCGCGGCGGAGGCCGCCGGGGCGGAGGATATCTTTATCGGGGTCAACGCCATCGACTACTCCGGCTACCCCGACTGCCGCACGGAATACATCCAGGCGTTCGAGCAGATGGCGAATCTGGCCACCAAAGCTGGAGTCGAGGGCACCTCAAAATTCAAAATTCACACCCCTCTGATCGAAATGACCAAAGCCGAGATTATAAAAAAGGGCCTCGAACTGGGCGTCGACTACTCCCTCACCCACTCCTGCTACCACCCGAACGAACAGGGCCACCCCTGCGGCAAATGCGACAGTTGTTTATTGCGAAAGAAAGGCTTCAAAGAAGCCGGTGTGAAGGACCCGGTAATCCAAAGAGGAATCCAGGAATGAAAAAAGTTTTGGGGTTGTGTGTCCTTGCCATTTTATTCTTATGCTCAAACAGTTGGGCTGGCGAAGCTGCGGGGGGGCATGTGGCTTTCTTTTTTACGGACCCCGTTAAAACAGACGGAGATTTTGAAGTGCAGTATGATTTTAATTATTATTACCGGCAATTGGCTCCCTGGCTTAAACAAAACGGTTTTTCACATTCCTACCACACCAGCACACCCATCACTTTCAGGCTCGATAAAGGAAAATCGATCGTTATCGGGAAAGACCAATTGCAAAACGACCTTGGGATGATCTTTTGCAAAATGGATGGGACCTATAAAATCTCGTACGGGGTCGGCACCGATATCGACACGATAATGGAAATAAAGGAATTTTTTGATCTTAAGTAATCCCCCTTCGACAGGCTATTCCTATAAAAAGCAAGAGGAGGAATCCCCCTGACCCACTTTAAAAAGGAGGAGAATTTATTGCTGGCTGGTACGGCCTTTACTGTCTCCGCCGTCAACGAACAGGACTTCGCCGTTGACGAACGGGCTTTCGAGCAGGTAATCGAGGGCGCGGGTGAGGTCGGACACATCGCCATGGGTTTGGGTCGGCACGTTCTTTTTGTTGCGGTCGAGGTACTCCTGGCCATGACCGGCGGGCGGCAGGATGAGTCCCGGCGCGATGGCGTTGACGCGCACGGTTGCGCCCCATTCCACCGCCGCCAGTTTCGTCATATGTTCCAGCGCCACCTTGCTTACGGAATAGGCGGCGAACGCAGGAATATTCTTCGTGATGCGCTCGTCGAGGATGTTGACGACCAACCCTTTACCCACTTGCTTCTTGTATTCGCGCATCAAAAGATAGGGCGACATCAGGTTCAGCGCGATCGTGTCGGCCAACGTCTTCGTCGACGTCTGCTCGACGTTCTCCTGAATAAAATTGGCGGCGGAGTTGACGAGCAGTTGGACGTCGGCACAATCGGCCAGCACCTGCCCGATCAATCCCTCGGCAAACGCGAGGTCGGTCAGGTTGCCGGGATAGGCCCGGCACATCACCCCCACTTTTTTGGCATGGGCGAGGACGTCCGCCGGGTCCGACGCGTTATGATGCAGGGCGAGGTTCCATCCCCGGTCCGCCAGATGGCAGGCCAGGGCCTTACCGACGCGCACCGCACCGCCGGTGATGATTGCTGTGGGCATGTGATTCCTTAAAGGTTAATGCAGATAAATTTATATCATATATTCCATTATAAGGAAGAATCCCCCTAACCCCCTGCTTCGACAAGCTCAGGACAGGCTTTCAAGAAGGGGGAGGCGGCGAACCACCGCGGATAAATTTAAAACCTTAAAGTTGCGCCCAGTGGTTATCGCTGGCCGTTAACCGTCAGCCAGTACCCTCCCCCGGTAGGGGGCGGCTTTACACCGGGCGGCGGGGTTGATATGATGCGGAGAAACCTTTTCAGGGAGTGAGTTTTATGGACGCAAAGGCAGGCAAAAGCGTGAATATCGCCATCATGACGGTGTCAGACACGCGCACGGAAGAAGACGACAAATCCGGGAAGACGCTGGTCGACCGTGCCACTGCCGCCGGGCACCACGTGGTCGACAAACAGATCGTGAAAGACGAGATCCCCATCATCCAGTCGGTCCTTAAAAAATGGATCGCCGATAGCAAGATCGATGTGGTCATCGCCACCGGCGGCACCGGGGTAACCGGACGGGATGTGACGCCGGAGGCGTTTGAGGCGTTATACGAGAAATCGATCCCCGGTTTCGGCGAACTGTTCCGCTGGCTGAGTTATCAGAACATCAAGACGTCGACCATTCAGTCACGCGCCACCGGCGGCGTGGCCAATGGCACCTTCCTGTTCGCCCTGCCCGGTTCCACCGGCGCCTGCAAGGACGCCTGGGACGACATTCTGGTGCACCAGCTCAACAGCAACAACCCGCCCTGCAACCTGGTGGAACTGATGCCGCGCCTGCTGGAAAAATAGCCGGCCCGGCCGGTGAACCTCGGTCCGGCCACAGCCCTCTGGTCCTCTACCATGCAACAATATGAATTCGACATCGATCCTGCCTGCGGCAAGCAACGCCTGGATATTTTTCTGGCGGAGGCGGTGGATGGCCTTACCCGCTCCTATATCCAGAAACTGATCGAAGCGGAGCAGGTGACCGTCAATGGCACGCCCGCCAAAGCCCATTACAAATTGAAAGAGAGCGACCATGTAGATCTCGCGGTGCCCGATCCCGAACCGTTGGAGGTGCAACCGGAGGCGATCCCCCTGAACATTGTGCACGAGGATGATAGCCTGATCGTCATCGACAAACCGCCGGGCATGGTGGTGCATCCCGCACCCGGTCATTCCGGCGGCACGCTGGTGAATGCGTTGCTGTACCATTGCAAGGACCTGGCGGGTATCGGCGGGGTGGAACGGCCGGGCATCGTGCACCGGCTCGACAAGGACACCTCCGGCTTGATCGTCGCCGCCAAGACTGAAGCCTGCATGCAGTCGCTGACCCGGCAGTTTAAAGAGCGCGGCATTCAGAAGGTTTATCTGGCGCTGGCGAAGGGTGCTTTCGCACCGCACAAGGGATCGATCGATGCGCCCATCGGCCGGCACAAAACCCATCGCAAAAAAATGTCCGTCCGCGCCCCGACCAGGCGGGAAGCGATGACCCGTTATGAAGTGATCCGGCAGTGCGACGGTTTCGCCTATGTCCGGCTGTATCCGAAAACTGGGCGCACACATCAACTGCGGGTGCACCTGGCCTCCATTGGCCATCCCATTCTGGGAGACCGCCTTTATGGAGGAACACTGGGACCGGGATTACCTCAAATGTCGAGGCAGGCCCTGCACGCCCATCGGTTGGAGTTGACTCACCCGGCTACAGGCGATCTTTTACAACTGGAAAGTCCATTGCCTCCTGATATGAAGGCCGCACTCCCGGACCCTCCCGAACCCGAAAGTCCTTGAAAATGGCTTGATTGAATGAAGGCACGCTGGCCCGGGTAGCCGTCTTCGCAGCTATAGGTGCGATCCTTGTCACGTACCCCTGTGGATAACTTGTGAGAAACATTGGATTGGAGAGCGCCCAGGAAATTACCTGTTTTAGATTGCACCAAGAATGAAACAGTTCAATTCATTACAAGTAAAATAAAATCAGAGGGTTATAGGACCAATGGTTCTCACTCATGGAAATTATGCCCGATTTTTTGATATTTCGAAGTTTTCCACAGATTAGATTCACATCTTATTTGGGTAGTCCAAATCAAACCTTAAAATAAGCTTAAATACGAATACAAAATTTTGGCGTTCAACTTATACATTTATATTCGGTATTAAATTCAATTTTGGGCCCTGCTGAAGTTGCACCCTCCGCTTGCGCAGCGTTGAAAGCCTGATCGGTGGATCAAAATTTTGACACCCGGAAGTCCCTTACTGGGAGCGGGTATGACGATAGGGTAAAAACTACCTATTTGGATTGTTCCTAAAGCAATGGATTAAATGGACCATCCCCCCCTGTCCAACTTTTACGGTAAAAGATTTTCCGGGAAGCCCGGCAACAGTCCGGTGACATCAGACCTTAAGGAAGCAATTGAAAATCAAACTATTAGTATTCACAATTTTTGTGCAAAAGCTGTGAATAAACTTGGTAGTAACTTCTCAAATACATGCAAAATAACGACGCTGAGTCCGGCGATTAGTTATTATGCAAAGCCCTTGGGGTTCGATCTTTTGCAAGCCACCGCTTGTATTCGGCCGTGTTAAGATAACAGACTGATATGATGGACCGAAGACTCTTTTCGAATTTTAATTGGGGGTATTTCCTGTTGATCCTGTCGCTGGCGACGATTGGGGTGGTGATTATTTTCAGCGCCAACCACGCCCGGCCGGAGGCCTTTTACAGGAACCTTTATATCAAGCAGATCTACTGGATTTTATGTGGTTTGGGGGCGATGGCCGTCGCCCTCTTCATGGATTACCGGGTCCTCAGCCGTTATGCCTACCCGATTTTTTTCCTAACGGTTCTGGCCCTGATTTACGTCCTGCTGTTTGGAACCATCTCTTCCGGGGCCCGGCGCTGGATCAATCTGGGTCCTCTGACCTTCCAGGTCTCGGAGTTTGCCAAGATCGCGCTCATCCTGGTGATGGCTAAATATTTTGAAGCCGGCAAGACCAGCGGCCAGTACGACCTGAGGGACCTGATCGTCCCGGCTCTGATGACGGGCCTGCTGGGCGGGTTGATTTACATGCAACCGGACCTGGGTACGGCATCGATCGTTATTTTCATATTTTTCGTTTTTGTCGTGGCGATCGAACTGAATGCTAAAACCCTCTGGCGGTTGGTCGGCACTGGATTCGTGCTGGCCCCCTTCACCTGGTTTTTCCTCAAGGATTACCAGAAAACCCGCATCCTGACTTTGTTCAATCCCGAGCTGGACCCCCTGAAAACCGGCTACCACACCATTCAATCCAAAATTGCGGTGGGCTCCGGCGGATTCTGGGGCAAGGGCCTGATGGCGGGCACCCAGAGCCGGCTCAACTTTTTGCCGGAAAAACATACCGATTTCATCTTCTCGGTATACGCGGAGGAGTTGGGATTCATCGGCGTGGCGATTTTGCTCACATTGTACCTGGCGCTGATTCTCAAAGGGTTGAATATCGCTTTCCGGGCGGGCGACCGGTTCGGCCTATTCGTGGCTTTGGGCATTGTGGGGTCCCTCAGTTTCTATATTATTTTCAACATTGGAATGACCATCGGGATGTTCCCGGTTACCGGACTTCCCCTGCCCCTGCTCAGTTACGGCGGGTCCTCCCTGATCACCAATTTTTTCGCCTTGGGATTACTCCTGAATATCGAAATGCGCCGCGCCATACGCTAACTTAATTAGTGTATTGCCCGATCAGGCTAATTTTTAGTTCTTAACCCGGAAACGCCGCATCGTGATATAATCGGTCAAACCTTTTTAAAAGAATTGTTTGTTTTTTAACCCCTAAACGCCCATGTCTTCTGAAATCATCATCAATTCCAACCCGCGGGAAATCCGGGTCGCCCTGGTGGAAAACAATCAGTTGGCTGAAATTTTTATCGAGCACAAAGCCAAAAAAGGGATTGTCGGTAACATCTATCAGGGCATCGTGACCAAGATTCTGCCGGGAATGCAGGTGGCGTTTGTCGATATCGGCCTGGAAAAAGCCGGGTTTTTATATGTTGGGGACATCGACCTCATCGACCTGATGGAATTCGAGAGCGACGAGGACGGTTCGGAAAGTATGAACCTGGGTCAGGATAAGTCCGCCGAAGGAAAACCCTCGCGGATGGCCAACCGCTGCATTCCTATCCAGGACCTGCTCAAGGAAGGCCAGGATATCGTCGTGCAGGTCGCCAAAAACCCGCTGGGTACGAAAGGGGCGCGGATCACCTCCTTCATCACCCTGGCGGGCCGGCATATCGTCTACATGCCGACAGTCAACCAGATCAGCGTTTCCCGCCGCATCGAAGACGAAACGGAAAAGACCCGCCTGAAGAATCTGATCGCGGAAATCGGCCGTCCCGACGAAGGGTACATCGTCCGCACCGCAGGGTTGGGCAAGAATAAAGAGGACTTCATGCCCGATGTCAATTTCCTGCACAAGCTGTGGGACAACCTGAGGGGCCGGTCCGATAGCCAGGAAGCTCCCTGCCTGTTGTATGAAGACCTGAACCTGATTTTCCGGTCGATCCGCGATTTATTCAACGAAGACGTCCAGCGCCTGGTGGTCGACTCCAAAATCGATTACGAAAAATGCATCGA
>JAPUGN010000025.1 GCA_027298165.1 Nitrospinota bacterium | reverse complement strand
GGTGGCGGACCTGCTGATCGGCGCGGTGCTTCTGCCCGGCGCCAAATCTCCCAAGCTGATTTCCCGCGATATGATCAAGAATATGATGCAGGGCTCGGTGGTGGTGGATGTCGGTATCGACCAGGGCGGCATTCTCGAAACGTCGCGCCCCACCACCCACAGCGACCCGATTTTTCTGGTGGACGGCGTGGTGCATTACTGCGTTTCCAACATGCCCGGTGCCGTGGCCCGGACCTCCACCTATGCCCTGACCAACGCGACTTTGCCCTACGCCCGCGAACTGGCCGGAAAGGGCCTGCAAAAATCCCTCCAGGAGAATTCCGCCCTGCGCCGGGGCCTCAATCTTTTCAAAGGAAAAGTGACCCATCCCGCGGTCGCCGAAGCGCTCGCCAAGGAATATGTTCCACCCGAAAAGGTTTTGAGTTAGACTGAGGCCAAAATCGACCGCGTTCCGGAATCCCTTCTGGAGCCAACCCTCTCATCCTTAAAACTCAACGGGCATGCGGCATTCCAATTTCGTCCATTTACACGTGCATACCCATTACAGCCTTCTGGACTCGTCCCTCAGGCACAAGGCCATGTTCCAGCGGGCCGCCGAATTCCGGATGCCCGCTGTCGCCATGACCGACCACGGCAACCTGTTCGGGGCCATGGAGTTTTACGCTGGGGCGAAAAAGCACGGCCTCAAACCCATCATCGGATGTGAAGTCTACGTCGCTCCCGAAAGTCGACATAAAAAAGACAAAGACACCCATCACGGTCTGCGTGATGCGTCCTATCATTTGATTCTGCTGGCCAAAAACGATACCGGTTACAAAAACCTGCTGAAGCTGGTGACGCAGGGCTATCTGGAGGGTTTTTATTACAAGCCGCGTATCGATAAGGACCTGTTAGCGGAAAAAGCCGAAGGCTTGATTGCACTCTCGTCCTGCAACCGGGGCGAGGTGGCCCACCACCTCAACAAGGAGAACATTCCCCGCGCCACTCGGATGGCCGAGCAATACCGCGACATCATGGGTGAGGACAATTTTTATCTGGAACTGCAGGATCACAAACTGGAATGGCAGGAGGGGATCAACCGGGGACTGCTGGAGATCAGCCACAACACCGGCATTCCCGTGGTGGCCACCAACAACTGCCATTACCTCGACCGGGAAGATAAGCGCGCCCACGAAATTCTGTTGTGCCTGCAGACCGGTAAGACCATGGAAGACCCGCACCGCATGAAGTATCACTCCGACGAATATTATTTCAAATCGGCGGAAGAGATGACCGAGCTGTTTCAGCAGGTGCCGGAGGCCATCGAGAACACCATCAAAATCGCCGAGCGGTGCAACCTGGAAATGGATCTGGGCATCGACAACCTGCCGGAGTATCCGGTGCCGGAGTCGTATACCTTGTCTTCCTACTTGGAAGAGAAATCGAAGGAGGGATTGCAGGATCGGTTCGAGACGATGAAGCGGTTGAATCAAACCGGTGATGCCGCGGTGTATGAAGCGCGTCTCGACGAGGAACTGCAGATCATCCAGAAGATGGGATACCCCGGCTACTTTCTGATCGTGTGGGATTTCATCCGCCACGCGCGGGGACAAGGCATACCCGTCGGGCCGGGGCGGGGCTCCGCCGCGGGCAGTCTGGTGGCGTATTCCTTGAAGATCACTGATCTCGATCCCATCCAGTACGGTCTGCTGTTCGAGCGGTTCCTGAACCCGGAACGGGTGAGCATGCCCGATATCGATATCGATTTCTGCATGGACCGGCGCGACGAGGTGATCAAATACGTTTCTGAAAAATACGGCGGTAACGCTTTTGTGAGCCAGATCATTACCTTCGGAAGCATGAATGCGAAAGGCGTGATCCGCGACGTGGGCCGGGTGCTGGGCATGACCTACGGCGAAGTCGACAAGCTCGCCAAACTGGTGCCCAACCGGTTGAACGTCACTCTCACCGACGCGTTCAAGGAAGAGCCGAAGTTCAAGGAGATGCGCAGGGAAAACGAAAACGTCAACGAGCTGTTGAACATTGCGCTTCGTCTCGAAGGACTGCCGCGCCATTGTTCGACCCATGCGGCGGGGGTGGTCATTTCCCCGAAGCCGCTCACCGAGTTCCTTCCTCTATATAAAGGCGGCAACGACGAGGTGGTCACCCAGTTTGCGATGAACAATATCGAAGAACTGGGACTGCTCAAGATGGACTTTCTCGGCCTGCGCACCTTGACGGTGATTCACAACACACTCAAGCTCATCCAATCTTCGGTGGCAACGGAGTTGGATATCGACGCCATTCCCAAGGACGATCCGGAAACCTACCGACTTCTCAGTGACGCCCGTACGCGCGGAGTGTTCCAGTTGGAAAGTTCCGGCATGCGCGATTTGCTCAAGAAAATGAAACCGGACAGTTTTGAGGACATCATCGCCCTGTTGGCGCTGTTCCGGCCCGGTCCGCTGGAGAGCGGCATGATCGACGACTATGTGAAGCGCAAGCACGGCACGATGGAGGAAAAATACGACCTGCCGCAGGTGAAGGAGATATTACAGGAGACGCACGGCGTAATTCTTTACCAGGAGCAGGTCATGAAAATCGCCAACGTGCTGTCCGGGTTCACGCTCGGCGACGCCGATCTGCTGCGCCGCGCCATGGGTAAAAAGAAACCGGAGGAGATGGCCCAGCAGAGGGAAAAGTTTATGAAGGGGGCCGCCCACAATAAAATTGCCGAGAAAAAGGCGGAACGCATTTTCGACCTCATGGAAAAATTCGCGGGGTACGGGTTCAACAAATCGCACAGTGCCGCCTATGCGTTGATTTCCTACCAGACCGCTTACCTGAAGGCGCATTATCCCCTGCAGTTTTTCGGTGCGCTGATCACCAGCGATATGGACAACACGGATAAGGTGATCCGTTATATCAACGATGCGCGGGAGATCGGTATCAAGATTCTGCCGCCGGACGTCAACGTCAGCCACAAGTACTTTTCCATTTCAAAGGATCGATTGCTGTTCGGGCTCGGAGCGATCAAAAACGTGGGGTCGGCGGCCATCGATCAGATCATCGAAATCCGAAAAGAACTGGGCCGGTTCGATTCGCTCAAACAGTTTTGCGAGCAGGTGGACCTGAGGCAGGTCAACAAGCGGGTCCTCGAAAGCCTCATCAAAAGCGGCGCCTGCGATTCCCTGAACGAAAGCCGCGCCAGCATGATGAGCCGCCTGCAACAGTACATGGACATGGGCCAGGCCCGGCAGAGGGACCAACAGCTGGGGCAGTCCAACCTGTTCGATGCGTTTGAGGAGGAAGTGGCGAACGAAACTCCCGATAAATCCAACGGGGTCCAGGAGTGGAGCGATCATGACCGCCTGCGGTTCGAAAAGGAAACCATTGGCTTCTACGTGTCCGGGCATCCGTTGGCGCGGTATCAGAAGGATATCGACTGGTTCACCGATTCCAGTTCCGCCAGTATTTCCGAGCAGGACAACGGTAAGAACGTCAGCCTCGCCGGGGTGCCGGTCAAAATAATTCCCAAAACCACGCGCCGGGGCGACAAGATGGCGCTGGTGACCCTGGAAGATTTGCAGGGAACGGTGGAAGTCACCCTGTGGCCGGAAATCTACCAAGCCTCGGCAGACATCCTGGCGGCGGACGAGCCGATCCTGGTCAAAGGCACGGTGGATTCGGTCGACAGTGTGCCCAAGGTGATCGCCAAGGAAATTTTACCGCTGTCGGAGGCCAAGAATCACTGGAAAGGGAAGGTTCACGTTAAGATACGAACGCCGGGCCTCGAAAAGGAAATGATGCTCTCGATTAAAAATGTGATGTCCGGGCATCCGGGAACGAGTCCCCTGCTGGTGCATTTCATTTTTCCGGACAGTAAAACCCGGATTCGAACGGTGGAATCTGGCATGAAGGTGCGGCCCAGCGATGAAGTGATTCACGAGGTTGAAGCCTTGCTGGGAGAAAATTCGATTTATTTTGAATGAATCCGGCGGGTTTTAACCGGGCCGGTGAGAGCGGATTAAATTCTCGATACGTTCGAAATCATTTTCCCGCTCCGCTTTATGGGAACAGATTGGGATGATGACCGGCGCCCCTTTTTTGGGAGCCACTCTCAGCGCGGGAACGCTTAAACGCCCCAACAGAAGAGCTGGCAAAAAGAAGACCGAAATTCTTTCGGTCGAGGCCACCTCGTTCCAGGGGATGAACGCTTTGGGATGGCCTGCCGGAAAATGGATGCGCGAGAAATGCATGGCGAGTCCCTCGGGCCCCAGCGTGACGAAATATTCCCGGGGAAACATGTCGCGGACGTTGAGCATCACCAGGATCACCCGTATCAGTCCGGCAAGCATGACCAGACACAGCAGTGAGATGCCCAGGGTGGTGGTGTTGATCTCCCATTCTCCGAGAAATCCGGACAGGGGAAGAAAAATGACGCAGGCCATCAACAGCGGCAGCGGGGCGATCATGAACAGGCCGTGAAATCGGATTTTCAACGCGGGCAAACCCTTGGGGAGAATCGCATGGATGCCATCGCCACAATCGATGACGGCACGGGTCTTCGTTTCTTCCTCGTGCGCGGCGACATATGCGTCGGCATGGTCGTAATTTTTGGAAGGCCAGTGTGGGTTGATCATAGATTTTATTCCGGCGCGCCGGGACTCCATTTATGAGATAATATCCACTTTAGTTTTCATTATAGAGTACAGGTTTCTTTGAAACTTCAGACTGATATTGAAATCACAAGTTTTCGAAGCACGCTGAACAATGGCCTGACCGTGGTGACGGTGGAAATGCCGCACATCCACACCCTCGAAGTCGCCATGTTCGTCCGTGCCGGTCTGCGCTTTGAAAACGAGAAGAATAACGGAATTTCCCATTTTCTGGAACACATGATGTTTCGGGGCAACCGGAAATACCCGGATTCAATTTCCCTCAACCTCGAATTCGAGAAGATCGGCCACGACCTGCGTGCCTCCACCCTCAGCGAGTACATCTACGACGGTTTCAGCCCGCATTATGACCAATTGGAGCGGGGAATGGAATTATTTGCTGAATTTTTTACCGAACCTGTTTTCCCCAGCATCGAGCTGGAGCGCGGAATCATTCTGGAAGAGTGCCTGGAGGATTTAAACGCCGAGGGCGAAAACGTGGATATCAACAACGTCGCTTGCGCCCTGATGTACAAGGACAATCCCCTGGCCCTGCCCACGATCGGGACTGAAGACTCCATCCGGGCCATCGATGCCGCCATGCTCCGGGATTATTTTGAGCGCTATTATTGCCCCTCCAACATGGTGCTGGTGGGTGCGGGCTGTCTGGCGCAATCGCAATTTCTACAGCTGGCGCAAACCTATTTCGAAGCTCTTCCCCGCCGCGGCACCGCTGTGCCCAAAGATTATTTTTTGAACAGCGTGCAGGAAGATCAAACGGAGCCACAACTCCGCATTCAGGAGGATGTCGACAGCCAGGATCATGTGCAGATCTGTTTCCGTGCGGTGTCCTACAATCACCCGGATTATTACACCCTCTGTCTGATCGGCCGGTTGTTTGACGACGGGGTGAGCTCGCGCCTGCAGAAGGTTCTGCGGGAAGAACAAGGCCTGGCCTATTCGGTGGAATGCCGCGCCACCAGTCTGTCGGATATCGGCACGGTTGATTTCGACGTGAGCGTGCGCCTGGAGAAAGTGACCGCCATCGTCCAAGCCATCTTTGGAGAAATCAAAAATCTTCTGAAGACCGGACCCGCGCAGGATGAACTGGATCATATCAAAAAACGGTATATGTACGACCTCGCACTGGAGTTGGACGATCCCGGCAAGCAGGCGGCGCGATATGGATTTTCCGAGTTGTATTCCAAAGTCATGACCCTGGAAGAAGAAAGGGACATCGTCGAGTCGATTGACTTGGAGGATATTCGCCGCGTGGCGGAGTCCGTTTTTCAAGCCCGCAACCTCAACATGGTTCTGGTCGGTCCGCACACTCAGGAAAACGATCGTGAACTCGAACGATTGATCCGCGAATTTTAACCCCCATCCCGCTGATTCATGTTGAACCCTTTTCCTCTTCGACTGAATTTCAAAAAGGTCCAGCTGAACACCATCGTGTCCCTCTGCATTTTTTTCGTTTGGGGATGCGGGGCCTCAGATGAAAAATATTCGAAGTGCCTGGAAGACGGTGACTGCACCTCCCGGATCAACGTGAAACAATTTTCCGGAGACATCCCCATATCGCCCGATTCGAAGTTCTGGAATTCGCCCCAGGGGCCGGCGAAAAACTCCGTCGATTTGGGACCGCAGTTGATCACCAACCCTCAATGGCCCAACCCTTCCATTAAGAAAGTTCTGCTCAGCGTTGCGCGAACGGAAACCCAAATCGCCGTCCGCTTGGAATGGCAGGACGATTCGGTGAACAACGGCATCAACCAATCGCGCCTGTATACAGATCAGGCAGCGATCATGTTTCCGCTCAATTCCAACCAAGAAGTTCCACCCATCACCATGGGCGGCGAAAATTCACCCGTCAATATCTGGCAGTGGAAAGCGGGGCGTCAGCTAACCGCCGACGCGGCGAGGCAGGGTTCGGCCCCGCCGTTATCTCCGGTGGAGGATTTGAACGCGGAGGGGTTCAGTACCCTGACGCATCAGGACGCGCAGAACGTTGCCGGCAAAGGGATGCGTACCGGCAAGGGCTGGCAAGTGGTGTTCAAGAGAAACTTAACGAATGGGGACCAGCAGGATGTGCAGTTCGTCGGGTCGACACCGATGGCGGTCGCCCTCTGGAACGGCGGTCATCGGGAAACCAACGGCCAGAAGGGTCTGGCCGGATGGATTCTGCTGCACTTCGGAGATGGGACCGATTAATTATTTTTTAACGGACAGGTTTTTCCGGAACCGTTCGAACGTTCCTTCCAGGTAGGGAATCATGATGTCTTTCAACTCCTGCGGCACAAAGTTGATTTTATCCGCCGGCCAGTCTTCGATCTGGTGAATATCCAGACCCGCTTTTTGGTACGGTCCCTCCAGAGCCTCTTCATAGCCATAGACCAGTGCGTTGGCGTGTACCCGGTGGTACAGCGCTTCGATCTTTTCGGGGTCGTGCAAACCGCCGATGAAACAATCGAATAAATCCTGGATAAGGGGTTCGGCGTGTTCGACAAAGTCCGGCGTCAGCGCGGGTTTCAGTGTGAAGAAAATAATCATCGCGTCCTGCAACATGAACTTCAGTTCATCCTGCGCTTTATTCAATGGCCGGTGGTTGATGTCCAGCAGTTCCTTGATCTGCTTGATATTGCGAATGGCGTCGTAGATGATGGACTCCGCCCAGGTGGCGCTGTTCCAGACAAAAAACGCGCGCACGAACTTGACGCGGCCCGTCGCGTCCCACATCTGAAGCGTGGTGGTGGGACGAATTTTGCTGGTGCACGGCACCTTTTCGCCCCAATGCGGATCGGTCAGCTTCAACTGGTATTTTCCGAAATGGGTTTGCAGGGTCTGCCGGTATATATCAATGAACTTTTCGAAGTTGTCCGGCTCGTCCAGCGGCGTGTTCTGCGGCAGGTTGACCAGTGAGTACAATCGCACCACGTTGGTCCGCGAGACGCCGATGTCATCCGCCACCAGGTAGGTTCCGCCCCACATGCCGGCCGTGATGGGAATATCGATCCCGGTTTCCGCGTTCAACCGGTCCCGCACCATCTGCGCGGTCTGTCCGAACAACTCGTGGAGATAATACAGATTGATCCTTTTCGGGCCGGCGAACAGGGTTTCGGGCAACTGGGTGTCAATGCTCATCATGGGTGCGCCGTCTGCGTGTTCGGGTTAATCTGTAATTGCCCCGCGGGAGGCCGTAGAGACCAGCTTGACATATTTGGCCAACGCGCCGGACGGATACTTGACCGGTGGCGCCTGCCATTTTGCTTTCCGCTGTTCCAGTTCCTGGTCGCTGACGTTGACCTGGATCAGATTTTTATCGATGTCGATGGTGAGGGTGTCGCCGTCCTGCACGAGGCCAATGGCGCCGCCGGCCTGCGCTTCCGGCGCGATGTGGCCGACCACCAAGCCATGCGTTCCACCGGAAAACCTGCCGTCGGTCAACAGTCCGACTTTATCTCCCAGCCCCTTGCCGACCAATGCCGACGTCGGGGCCAGCATCTCCCTCATCCCCGGACCCCCCTGCGGGCCTTCGTAGCGGATGACAATAACATCGCCTTCTTTGATTTTATCGTCGATGATGGCATCCAGACATTCTTCTTCCGAGTTGAAAATCTTCGCCGGACCTTCGATCCGGCGCGCCTTGATGCCGGACGCTTTAGCCACGCATCCTTCCGGCGACAGATTGCCCTTGAGAATGACCAGATGGCCTTCCTTCGACTTGGGTGCGCTGAGCGGCAGAATGACGTCCTGATTGGAAGCGGGCTCATCGGGGACGCTCTGCAGATTTTCCGCGATGGTTTTTCCAGTCCCGGTCATACAGTCGCCGTGCAGGAGTCCTGCGTTCAACAGCATTTTCATGACCTGCGGAATGCCGCCGGCCCGGTGCAGATCCACCGTCACGTATTTGCCGGAGGGCTTCATGTCGCAAAAGACCGGCACTTTTTTACGGATCGTTTCGAAATCGTCGATTGTCAACTCAACTCCCATGCTGTGCGCGATGGCGAGCAGGTGCAGAACGGCATTGGTTGATCCGCCTACCGCCATGACCACGGCGACGGCGTTCTCCAGCGATTTGCGGGTGATGATGTCCGACGGCAATATGTTTTCCTTTAAAAGTTTAAACAGCGCCAGACTGCTTTGCTGTGTGCTCAACTCTTTCTCTTTATCCTCGTTGGACATAGTGGAGCTGTACGGAAGGCTCATCCCCATGGCCTCGATGGCGGATGACATGGTGTTGGCGGTGAACATGCCGCCGCAGGAACCGTATCCGGGACACGCGTTTTTTTCGATTGCGGTCAATTGATCCTTGTCGATCGAGCCGGCGCTGAACTGGCCGACCGCCTCGAACACGCTGACAACCGTCAGATCCTGATCACCGAGATGGCCGGGTTTGATGGTGCCGCCGTACACAAAAATGCTGGGAATGTTGAGCCGGGCCAGGCCGATCAGGGCACCGGGCATGTTCTTGTCACAGCCGCCGATGCAGATCATCGCGTCCATGCAGGCGCCGCGGCCAACGACTTCGATCGAGTCGGCGATCACTTCGCGGCTGATGAGCGAGGCCTTCATACCCTCGGTGCCCATGGAGATGCCGTCGCTGATGGTGATGGTGCCGAACATCTGCGGCATGCCGCCGCTGTTTTTGATTTCCGCCAGGGCGACGTCCGCCAATTTGCCGAGACCGGCGTTGCACGGGGTGATGTTGCTCTGGCCGTTGGCGATGCCGATGATGGGCTTGTCAAAATCCTCGTCGTTGAATCCAACACTGCGCAGCATGGCGCGGTTGGGCGCACGTTTGTCGCCTGCCGTGATTATGCGGCTTTTTCGGTTCAGGCGGTTGTCATTGCTCGCCGGCATGCGGGTCTCCTTTCAGGCCCCGGTGGGGGTGTTAAGGTGTTTTTAGTCTGGAAAATCCACATCATAACCCCTGGACGGGGAAAATTAAAATAAAATGTGGGATCAGGGCTCGACCCGCTCAATGCGGGGCCGGGCCATGTAGCCGGAGGCGGCCTCGCCATGCGCCACCGCATAGTAGACGGGGGAGGGGGACGGGGTCAGCTTCGGCGTGGGGCCTTGCCAATCAAGGGTGTGGTGGAACGGGACCACCATCGTTTTGCGGTCGCCATCCCAGGTTTTGTGGCGGGAGGAGCCGTTTGACGCCAACCGTGCTCTCATGAATTCGGGCAGGCGGTAACTGCGCTGGTGATACAGATAATCGAGTTGCAGGAGGTCCCACGCCAGCGGATCGGCGTCGAGGGTAAAGGTCTCGGCGAAAATGCGGTACTGGTGGTCGAGCGATAGCGCGTTCAACACCCGGTTTTCCTGTTCGAGGGCGGTCATCAGTTTCTTGAACAGCTCCACCGGCGGGTGTTGCCGGAACAGGTGGTCGAGTGAAAACTGAAACCGCTTCGAATTGTAAAACAGATCGAACACTTCGGTGAACTGTTTCAGGAACCGGACTTCTTCCGCCGACAGGTTCTTATGTGACAGCAGTTCGTAGGGCGGGAACGACAGGTAACGGTATTCGTGAGATTCGATCTGGTCGCGGATCGGCGCACCGGGCAGGAATTTCAGGAAGCCGAGTTGCAGTTCGTGCGGTTTGAGCTTCAAAACCTCGGTGAACGATTCCAGCAGTTCGTCCAGGGTTTCTCCCGGCAAACCGAAGATGAGGTCGCAATGGATGTGCACGCGGTCCTGTTGGATGAGGGCTTCAATCGTATTAAATAATTTTATGTTGCTCTGTTTGCGGTGGATGGTGCTTTGCACTTCCTCGGTCGTGGTCTGGACGCCGATTTCGAACTGGAACATGCCCTGCGGCACCGTTTCGAGAAAACGCATCATCTCATCGTTCAGCAGGTCGCCGACCACTTCGAAATGAAACTCCGTGCCGTCAAACTGTGTCAGCCATTGCATGAGATTCCTCATGCGTTCGGGTTTTAGATTGAAAGTGCGGTCGACGAACTTGATCTTGCGCGTGCCGTTCTGAATGAGATGCTTGATCTGCTGGCGGAGGTTGGCGTCGTCGAAATACCGCACTTTCTTGTCGAGCGCCGACAGGCAGAACGAGCACAGGTAGGGGCATCCACGCGAGGCTTCGATATAGGCATAGCGGTTTTTGAGTGTGGGGTAATCCTCTTCGATGTACGGTGGATAGAGTTCCGGCAGATCATTGCCGTAGGTGTTCCACTGTTCCAGAGTTTCTCTTGGCGGGGACTCCCCCTTGGCAGCGAAGTTGAGATACTCCACCCATTTGTTTTCGCCTTCGCCGGCGATGAGTGTGTAATCGCTCGGCAGTTCGGGCTCGAAAGACACCTCCGGTCCGCCCAGCACGATTTTTAAATCGGGACTTTGCTTCTGCAGAGTTTCAAGCAACTCAAAACTTTGCTTCCGGTTCCAGATGTAGACACTGAGGCCGAGCACGTCCGGCGCCTGCTTCAGGATTTCCGCGGTGATTTTCCAGACCGGCTGGTTGATGATGAATTCCAGAATCCAGACGTTCTCGAAACCCGCCCGCCGCGCCGCATTACGCAAATAGCGCAGGCTCAGCGACGAATGAATAAACTTCGCGTTTAATGTAACGATACCAATAGATGGATTCATGCCGCCTAGCATACCATTTTGGAGCTGCCACTGTCATGCTGAGCCTGTCGAAGGATGACAGCAAGCAAATTGAAAGTGCTCCCCTCGACAAACTCAGGACAAGCATCTGTGGTTAATCGGTTATCTTTTCTGGCAGGTTTTACAGAAGAAAGTGGAGCGGGCGGTGTGGACGGTCCGGGTGATCGGGTTTCTGCAACGCGTGCAGGGTTCGCCCTGCCTGCCGTAGACGGCGAGATCGAGCGCGAAGTAACCGGGGTTGCCGTCGGCGTTGAAAAAATCGCGCAGGGTGGTGCCGCCGGCATTGATACTTTTTCGCAACACGTTTCTCACCTCTGTCAATAATCGATCCCACTGCGGCCGGCTGAGTTTACGCGCCGACTTCATCGGATGAATCTCCGCCTCGAACAGTGCCTCGCAGGCATAGATGTTGCCGATGCCGGCAATGCGGGTCGCGTTCATCAGAAATCCTTTGACAGGACCTTTGCAGGTACGCGCGCGTTCTTTGAATAATGCGGGTGTCGCTTCTTCGGAGAACGGGTCGGGTCCCAGGTGATCGAGCAGGGGATGACCCTTATCCTTCGGCACCCACAGGATGCAGCCGAAACGGCGTGGATCGATAAAATGCAAAAAGGTATCCGGTTCGAACTGGAAAACCGCATGCGTGTGTTTTTCTTCGGCTTTCATGGAAGGCTTTTGTACCACCCGTCCGCTCATGCCCAGATGCCACAGCATGGCCCCCTTCACGTTGTGAAGCAGGAGGTATTTGCCGGTACGCGTGACGTCGTGGACCACCATCCCCGTCATTGCCTTCTGCAGTTGTTTGACCGGAATGGGAAAACGCAGGTCGGGGCGCAGGAATTTCAGTTCGACCAGCGTTTTGTTGCAGACCAGGGGAATGAGCGCGGTCCGGAGTGTTTCGACTTCCGGCAGTTCAGGCATGGCACGGGGCCTTTCGGTCAGGCCGGGGCTTCGGCTTCGGTGGAGGCGTTGTCCGAATCTTGATCTTCCGGTTCCTTGCTCTGCGGTTTTTTGGAGGTGACCACCCGGGCAGGGAGCAGGACCCGGCCGTTCAGGCGGTAGCCTTTCGAGTATTCCTCGATCACCGTGTTTTCGTCGTGGTCGGGTGATTCGATCTGGCTCAGCACTTCGTGGATAGAGGGATCGAAGGGTTCGCCTATAGCCTGGATGGTTTCAACGTTTTCCTTTTTGAACAGGGCCTGGACCTGGTTGGAGGTCAACTGCACGCCTTCCTTCAGGCTGTCGATGTTGGTGTCGTTCGCGGCGAGGGCGCGCTCGAGGTTCTCGAAAATCGGGATCAATTCCCGGATGAGCCTTTCATTGGCGAACTGGACGCTGTCCTGTTTTTCGCGTTGCAGGCGTTTGCGGAGATTATCCGTGTCGGCCCGCATCAGAAGCATTTCATTGCGGAGATCGCTCATCTCCTGTTGTAACTTTTCGAGTTCCGACGGGCCTTCCTCGACCACCTCGGCGACGGGCGCCTCTTCCGTTTCGGGGGCCTCCTCTTCAGAGGTTTCTGTTTCTTTTGGTTTGGTTTTGATGGGTATCTTTTTTTTCTTCTTGCTCATAAACCCGGTTACGCTCCTTTATACTTTTTGCTCGACAGGATTTGCGAAACGTTGTTGGCGGTGGAATTCACGATGCCGATGATTTTCTGGTAGTCCATGCGTTTCGGGCCGAAAATCGCCAAAGTGCCGATGTTCTGGTCGTCGACCTTGTAATTCTGCGCGATCAAACTGCCTGACTGCATGTCCTCCTCGGCGTTTTCTTTGCCGATGATGATGCTCAGTCCGTCCTGCTTCATGCACAGGTCAAGCAGTTTGATCAGTTTGTTTTTTTCCTCCACCGTTTTCATCAGTTTTTTCATGTTTTCCAGATCGGCGGAAAACTCGGGTTGGTCGAGCATGTGGACCACGCCTTGGGTCAACAGTTCGCCATCCTCTTCATCATCGGTAAACATCCGATTCCACAATTCATTGGCCTTCTTCATCCACTGGTCATGATGCTCTTTTTCGGTTTGCATGCGGCATCGCAATTCGACCTGGATGGAGTTCAGAGATTGTCCGGCAAACTCTTCGTTGAGATACGCGGCAAGAGCGGCCAGGCTGTCCTGCGGAATTTCTTCCTTGAGGCGCACCACCTTTTTCTTCACCGCTCCCATTTCAGAGATGAAGACGGCCAGGACGCGTTTGCTTTCGATGCGCATGAACTCGATGTGTTTGAGCGGCAGGTTCCAGAAACCCAGGATCATCACCAATCCGGTCTGATGGGAATCCTGCGATAGCAGACTGCAGGCGGAGTCCAGCACTTCCTCCAGGGTCTCGGTGTTGCGGTAGGGTTGGGGATTGCTGACCATCGGCGGGACCGGCTTCAGGTTCTGCATGTCAAGAATTTGATTGACGAAATAACGGTAACCCTGATCCGTCGGAACGCGACCCGCTGATGTATGCGGCTGGTACAGGTAGCCCAGGTCTTCCAGATCCGCCATCACGTTGCGGATGGTGGCGGGACTCAGCCGTTGCGTCAGCTTTTTAGAGACCGTGCGCGAGCCCACCGGTTCGGCGGTGACCACGAAATCGTTAATGGTCTCCAGAAGAATGGTGCGGCTTCGGTCGTCAAGAATGGCTCGGCTCATAACTGGTGAATAATTAAAGGTTGATGATTGTTCATGACTCCTAAACTAGCAAGCTCCGAATTCGATGTCAACCGGCTCCTGCCCAGAGGGGGAACTTGCTGACGGCAACGGCAAAAGAGAATCGTTGAGCGCAATTCACGGTTTTTAGTTTGCCCCGGGCCTTGCCCGGCCGGCAGGGGGCACCCTGCTCACTTTTCGACGATCTGGGTGCCGACACCGGCTTCGGTGAACATTTCCAGGAGGATTGCATGTTTCACCCGCCCGTCGACAATGTGGGTTTTGGCCACGCCTTCCTTGAGAGCTTCCAGACAACAGTTTATTTTGGGTAGCATGCCGTCCTTGATCACCTTGGATTTGATGAGTTTCTGCGCCTCTTTGCGGGTGAGACTGGTGATGAGCTTGCCGTTCTTGCCCTTGACGCCTTCAATGTCCGTCATCAGTAAAAGTTTTTCCGCATTCAACGCGCCGGCTACCTTCGCGGCGACGAAATCGGCGTTGATGTTCAACGTTTCGCCTTTTTCCCCTTTGCCGATAGGAGCGATGACGGGGATGAACTCCGCCTTATCGAGAGTGTTCAGGATATTTGGGTTGACCTGTTTGATGTCGCCGACCAGCCCGAGGTCGATGATCTCCGGCCGGTTGGTTTCGGGGCTTTTTTTTATTTTCCGGAACCGCTTGGCCTGGATCAAATCGCCGTCCTTGCCGGTGATGCCGACGGCGTTGCCGCCGTGCCGGTTGATGAGCGAAACAATTTCCTGATTGATCTTGCCGCCGAGTACCATTTCCACCACGTCGATCATCTCTTCGCTGGTAACGCGCTGGCCGTCTACAAATTTGGATTGAATGCCGAATAACTCCAAGGTTTTGCCGATCTGCGGTCCGCCGCCATGAACGATGACGGGATTGATGCCGATGTACTTCATCATCACCACGTCCAGCGCGAAGTTGTCTTGCAACTCATCCGACAGCATGGCGTTGCCGCCGTACTTGATAACGATGGTCTTGTTGTAGAATTTTTTGATGAAGGGGAGGGCCTCGATCAGGACTTCCGCTTTCTGGATGCTTTTCTTCATGGGTTGATTAGAGGATGTATCGGCTCAGGTCTTCGTTTTCGATAATGTCTTTCAGTTTGTCCTGCACGTACGCGGCGTCGATGTTGTGTTTTTGATTTTTCATGTCTGGCGCATCGAATGAAATGCTCTCCAGCAATTTTTCCAGGACCGTTTGGAGCCGCCGCGCGCCGATGTTCTCCGTGCGTTCGTTGACATAGGCGGACATCCGTGCGATTTCCCGGATGGCGTCGGTTTCGAAATTCAAATGCACATCCTCCGTTGCCAGGAGGCCGATGTACTGTTTGATCAGCGCGTTGTCCGGTTCGGTCAAAATACGGAAAAAATCCTCCTCGGTCAACGATTCGAGCTCGACACGGATCGGGAACCGGCCTTGGAACTCCGGAATCAGATCAGACGGTTTTGATGCATGAAACGCACCGGCGGCGATGAACAGGACGTGATCGGTTTTGACGATTCCGTATTTGGTGTTGACGCTGGAGCCTTCGACGATCGGCAGGAGATCGCGCTGAACGCCTTCCCGAGACACGTCCGGCCCCATCATGCCTTGCCGTCCGGTGATCTTGTCGATCTCGTCGATGAATATGATGCCGCTCTGTTGCGCCCTGTCGATGGCTTCCCGCACCATCTTGTCGGGATCGATCAGGTTTTCCGCTTCCTGCTGGGTCAGGACTTTCAGCGCATCGGGCACCTTCATTTTTTTATTTTTTATTTTCTTGGGCATCAGGTTGCTGAGCATTTCCTTGATGTTACTATCCATGTCCTCCATGCCGGGAGGCGAGATAACTTCCATCATGGGACTCGACCGCTCTTCGATTTCAATTTCCACTTCCCGGTCCTCGAACCGTCCATCGTGTAGATAGCCCCGAAATTTTTCCCGCGTCTGTTCGTACTGCTGTTTACCGAGGGTATCGGACGCAAACTCCCGGCTTCCCGGCGTCTCATGGCTGGGGTGCGGGGGCAGCAGGATATCCAGCAGGCGTTCTTCGGCGTATTCCCGGGCTTTTTCCTGAACCGCCTGTTCCATTTCCTCTTGGACCATGCGTTTGGTCAGCTCCACCAGATCGCGCACCATTGATTCGACGTCGCGCCCGACATAACCGACCTCGGTGTACTTGGACGCTTCAACCTTGATGAAGGGCGACCGGGACAGCTTCGCCAGCCGCCGGGCGATTTCAGTTTTGCCGACGCCGGTAGGGCCGATCATGAGAATATTTTTAGGTGCCACTTCGTCCCGCATGTTATCGGGCAGTTCCTGTCTCCGCCACCGGTTGCGCAGAGCGATCGCTACGGCCCGCTTGGCCTGGTTCTGCCCGACAATAAAATTATCCAGTTCACTGACGATTTTTTTCGGCGTCAGTGAGGCCATGAACTCGCGCCGGGACTGCTCCGCGGTGGTGGGTGTTTCTAATGCGTTTTCCATGAATTACAGTTCCTCAATGGTAAGGTTCGAATTGGTATAGATACAAATAGACCCGGCGATCTTCATGGCCTCTTCCACAATTTGCCGCGCTGCCATCTGCGTGTGCCCCGCCAGGGCTTGGGCGGCGGCCTGGGCAAACATGCCGCCGGAACCGATGCCCATGATGCCATCGTCGGGCTCGACCACGTCGCCGGTGCCGGAGATCAGAAACGATTTTTCTTCATCGACGACCACCAGCATGGCCTCGAGGCGTCTCAGCAGTTTGTCGGTGCGCCAGTCCTTGGCCAGCTCCACTGCTGAGCGGGCAAGGTTGCCGTTGTACTTTTCCAGCTTTTCCTCGAAGCGGGCGAACAGGGCGAAGGCGTCGGCGGTGCTGCCGGCGAAGCCGCCGATGATCTTGTCCTTGTACATCCTGCGGACTTTGCTGGCGGTGTGTTTCATGATGGTGTTGCCCAGAGTGACCTGGCCGTCGCCGCCCACCGCAACTTTACCGTTGGTTCGCACCACTAGAATCGTGGTGCCATGAATTTCCGGGTGCTTGCTCATGAAGCTGTTTTAATCTTTTTAATAGCGTTTTCCATACCTGGAGTTTCCGCAGTAATGTGTTCTCAATCAGATGTTTATGCGTTAACCAACGGTCTTATCGGTGGATCGAATTGCAGGTGTTTTCACTATACTATAAGCTCAAGCGATCTTATACTAATTTACATAGCATATGATTTGGATTGATGATCCGCTGGGGGCCCCTCTGCTGTCAAAGGCATTGGGGCCGTTTTATGAATGAGGAGGGCTTGGATCCTGCAGGGTCCGGACAAGTTTTAAGAGGAGATTTTTTATGAAAAAGTGGACTGGTTTTTTGGTTTTCGCCCTGCTGCTCAGCCTGCCAATGATTAGTGCCGCCGATGAATTGGGCGGTGGTTATTCGATAAGTCCGCCGGATGGCTGGACCGTCACGGATTTTCCCGGATCACCGTATAAAGGATTGTTTGGCACGCGTGTCGATAATTTTACGCCCAATATGAATATTCAGGAAGAACGGTATACTGGGCCGATGGACACCTATATTCGATTGAGTTTTGTGCACCTTGAAAAATTAATGAGGGCGAAAAAAATCAGCCAAATCCCGTTTTCCGCCCGGAATCATAATGGAGTTAAGCTCATCACTCACAACGGAGTTCAATGATTTGGAGCTCACTCAGACATTTTACTTTTTTGACAACCCCAGGGGCAAAAAGGTGGTTGTCACCGCGACAACCGGAAGGAATAAAGGCAGTCGGTTTGATCCCGTGTTTGATAGCATCATGCGCACCTTTCAAATGAAATAGTCCTTTCCCTTTTGGACGATCCCGTTCCCAATTCCCTCTTTTCCGAGAGGGGTTTGGGAATTTTTTTGCTCGCTTGCCTCAAGAGTGTTTGGGTGACAGGGGTTTTG
>JAPUGN010000249.1 GCA_027298165.1 Nitrospinota bacterium | reverse complement strand
CATTCCCTCGGCATCGCCCAGGCGATGTGCGACCGGATCGGCATCATTCAAAAGGGCGAGGTCATTGCGTTGGGGACGCTGGACGAGTTGCGGCGCCAAGCCTCGAGCGACCACGAACACCTGGAAGATATTTTCCTCGAGTTGACCGGCGACGCCCATCTGGAACAACTGAGCGGCATGATGGCCAGCCCACGTCCGGTGGAAACATAAAAAGAGATTCTTCAACAGTGGTTATCTAATCTTTTCTCTGTGGCAGGGAAAGGCTATTCGGTTTTAGGAGCCTCTTGTAACACGCCCGACACGTCCTGTTCGCTATCGCCGCGTTTGATCCGTAGATGCACTGTGTCTCCAAAGTTCCGTTTTTGCAGGTGAGCCGCCAGATCCTCCACATCGGCCAGCTCGTGATCCCCCAGATTTAACAACACATCGTCTATCCTGAGGTTCATCCGCTCCGCGTTGGAACCCTTCTCCACTTTAAGGACCTTGAGTCCGTTCTCCAATTCTTCGAGAAACACGCCCAGCCGGATGTGGTTGGGCGGCGGCACGATATAGGACACCTTCCAGCCGAAGTCCGCGCTGTACAGGGGAATAGACACTTTCTTCATTTTCATTTCACGGTCTTTCAACTCCTTGGGAATCTCCGTCACTACCGGCAGGATGATCGAGTAGGCATGGGGCACGCGCCGGAACGCGCGTTTGGGGATGCCGTACCCGTACTGCACATGAAACCCGCCGGCGAGGACGATCAGTTTGCGGTCGCGGTTGGCCTCGTCCTTTAAAAATTGCGCAACGGTTTCGGCCATCGACTCTTCCCACAGCAACAGCATCTGATACGGTTTGGACACCACGCCGGTATGCGTCTCGCTGCCGCCGAACAGGGACATCGAATAGGCCCGGTGATATTTATCCTGGGTATCGATCTCCGGCAGGCCCGGCTGACCGGGTCCGCCATCGCGGAATTGTTGCTCCATCTCGCTCGAGGATTTCAGGCCGATCAACGGAATGGCGTTGGCCTTGAGAAATTCAAAAATGGGCTGGTACATGCCAAAGCCGCGGCCCCAGTTTTTGCGGAACAGTTTACGGAAGGATTTGTCCGTTAAATGTCCCTGTTGCCAGCGGTCCAGATCACTCTGAGCGGAGCGCCGGAACATTTCCATTCCCACCGTAATCCGGCCCGGAAATTGTTGGTGCAGGCGGCGGGTCACTTCCAGCTTAATGCGGTGGGCTTCGAGATTGTCGTGGGTTTCGCCGATGTAGATGACGCGCGACGCGGCGACGGTATCGATCATCTGGTCGACCGTAACTGTAAGGCCGGTTGGCAGATGCAGAATCTGCCCATCCTTCAGTTCCGCAAAATCTTTATAGGGAGAACCGGCATTGGGAACGGCATAGTTTTCTGCCCAGGAACGGGACAACAGGCCCAGGGCGAACAGCAGGAGCAGGCCGGTCAGACGAATCGTTTTCATAGGTCCACTGAATGCCTCCGCATTTGATCCGTTAAATCATGATATCAAGGGGTTAGGGGATTTTCCGGTCCGGATCCCGGATTGCTTGACATCTTATCGGACATCGTCAATAATACCAGATTCATTCTCGCTTCCCAATGGGAGTCCCATTATTTCCGGGGCTTTATTAAAGGAAACCGGGGTTATATTGTGCACTGCCTTTGAAAGGGGTTGTTTTACTTTTGGAAGTTACCGTTCATCAAAATCAAGTCGATAAAGCGCTAAAAGCGCTGAAACGTCAAATGACCAAGGAAGGTTTGTTGAAGGAATTGAAGCGCCGCCGTTTTTATGAAAAGCCTTCGGTCAAAAAGAAACGCAAACAGAAAGAAGCCAAAAAGAAAAGAAAATCCGCCATGCGGCGCAGTTTTTCTTAATCCGGAACCAGGCGGAACGATTGAACGGCAGAGGGATTCCCTCCGCCGTTTTTTTATGGTTTCGATCCAGCCTGGGCTTTCTGTTTTTGAATTTCATAAAACACGATGGCCCCGGCAGTCGATGCGTTGAGCGACCCCAACTCCCCCGCCATGGGAATGGATACGGTGAAGTCGCAGGATTTTTTCAACAGGGGCCGCACCCCTTTCTCCTCTCCGCCGATGATCAGGGCTACCGGCATGTTGAAATCGAATTCATAGCAGGGACGCTCTCCCGCCATATCCACCCCGACGATCCAGAACCCTTTTTCCTTTAATATCTCGGCCGCCTGTTTCAGGCTGGCCACGCAGGCGATGGGAAGCGACTCGACCGCCCCGGCGGAGCATTTCGCGACCGTCTCGTTGATCGGTACCGACCGGTGTTTGGGCACCACCAGCCCCTGCAGACCCAGCACATACGCCGACCGGATGAGGGCCCCCAGGTTTTGCGGATCCTGAATTTCGTCCGCCAATACCAGCGCCGGGTGCGGGCCGGATTGACAGGCCTGCTCGATCAGGGTTTCCAGCTCGAGGGTCCGGATCGGAGAAAAGTAACCGACGATGCCTTGATGATTGAGCTTGCCGAATTGTTTGCGAAAGGCTTCGCGCGGCAGAGTCTCCACCCGGGTTTTTTGCTGGTTCGCGAGTTTCAAAAGGGGCGCCAGCCGGGCCGGGGGTTTCCCCTGCTCGAGAACGATTTTGTAGCATTCCCTTTTGCCCAGCGCCAGCGCCTGCTGGAGCGGGTGAACGCCGTAAACCATTTCCTGCTTTTTATTTCCGCTCATGAGGTGAAAGGGGGAGGGGCGGCACGCGTTCCCAAACAGGTTTGCAAGAGATTGAATTTTAATGATATATTGAGAGTTGTTAAATTCCTCTAAAACCCCGGCCTGCCGGTCGATAACGATAAGAAATTACCACAATCCTGCCAAAATGTGGTCTTCTAATTTAACGGTTTAAAGGATATAGAACTATGAAACCCCGCATAGCCCCCAATTGAAATGGCATTGACCAAACGAAAATTGATTTATCCGGTGGTGATCCTCCTGGTGTTTGTGTGCCTGGTGGTGATTGGGGTTCTTTACGTTCAGTTGAAGGACCTGGACACGCTGAGAGATTTGGTGGCCCAGGAGATCAAAGCAGAAACCCGGCGGGATGTCCGGATCGGTGCCGCGCATCTGGATTTCAGTGAAGGCATTGGTTTGCAGTTGCATGACGTAACGATCAAAAGTTCCTCCGAGCAGGAATCGGATTTTACCTGTAAAGAGGTGCTGGTGCTATTGCGTGCGCTGCCCCTGTTGAACGGGGAAATCGAAATCCAAAAAATTATTTTTGAAGGCCTGATCTTGCAGGTCACCCGCGACGACCGGGGAGATTTTAATTTCGGAAACCTGTCTTCGATTGAATCCCACCGGTCCGGCGCCACGCTTACGGATTTTATCCGGGCGGGGCTGATGCACAGTGTGCAGGTCCGCCAGGGAGAGTTGTGGCTGGTGGATCACCACATCTCCACCGGGGCCGAGCCGTTGGTCACCAAGATCAAAAACATGTCGTTGTCCCTCACCAAGCCCCTAGTGAAGACCTCGCTGCGAGTGCATTTGACTGGCGAGATGCCTTACGCACCCGATAAAAGTGGAACTCTGAAATTGGATGGCAAACTGCGCGTGCCCCGGGAAGAGTTCAACCTGTCGCAGGTGGCGCTGGAGGGTAACCTGGAGGTTCGGGATCAGGGGACCCAGCCGTTTGCCCTCTACCTGGACAAGGTGTTCGCACAAAACCCGGGCGTCCACAAGGTGTCTCTCGACACCCATTTTGCCGGAACCCTGGACGGACATATTCAGTTGTCCGGTGTTTTAAAGCACGAGCAACCCGCCAGCCTGCAACCGGCCCCCGACCGGCGGTCCAAACCTGTCAAGGGCAGAATTGACTTCAACATGATTTTCAATCGGGATACCGTGGAGTTCAAACAGCTGGATTACCGGTCCGGAAATTTTTTATTGCAGATCCAGGGAACCTATGCGCGGTTTATGTCCAAGAAGGCCCGGCTGACCGCCTCTCTGAAGACCACCCCCTTTCAGATTCAGGACGGCGAAACGTACCTGCCTCTTAAGGTGTTCAGTCGAGATCTGCATCGTCGCGTGCGCCGCCTTGTGAAAAAGGGAGAGATCGAAATCACCGCTTTGAATATTGAAGGCCCGCGGGCCATATTTGAAGGCCGGTCGAATGCGGAAATCGAAAAGTATGACTCCGGTTCGATCATTCTCCGCCATGCGGATTTTGGCGTGGACGCCCTGCCTTTGAGCGATGTGACCGGCGAATTCAAATTCGGGAAAGGGGTCGCCGAGGTCACCATTCAGCAGGCGCGCTTTGACCGTGTGTTGATCAAAAATTTAACCGGGACCATCGTGAATCCCATAACCCATCCCCGGATCGAAGTCACCCTCGAGGCCGAGGCCGCGCTGGCACCGCTGGCGAACACGATTGAAAAAAACTGGACCTTGCCCCGGCAACTGGATTTCCTTAAAGACCTAAAGCGCATTCAGGGGATGGTCCGCGGGAGGCTCGCCGTTCAGGGACCCCTGGAACACTGGGAACAACTGGTGTGGTCGGGCAATGTGTCATTGGAGCGCGCTGGGTTTATGAAGATGGCCTGGCCCGCACCGATCCATAATATCAACGGCAGTATTCATTTCCAGAGCGCCGTCCCGAAGTCCAATGCTCGAATAAAGAAGAAGGCGCCACGGACCTGGACCCTCCGTTTTGAAAAATTCAATGGCGAATACGGCAATCATTATTTTCGGGACATCAATGGAGCGTCCTTTGTGAAAGACGGCGTCCCGGTGAAGCAGATTCGGGGGACACTTCTATTGGGGGCCTTGAAGGCCGAGGAGGTGATCTCGACCCCCTTTGAAGGCCGGATCAAAACCTTTCTCAATAATGTTGTGTTTGAAAGCGGGGAAATCGACTTCGATTTACAAAACACCGGACCCGAGGCGGGGAAGAAAGAACCCGAAAACCAGGGCTCCCTGAAAATCAGAAAACTTTTTCTGAAGCATTCCAAAGGGTTCCGTCCCATACGCAATCTGAATGCCACGGTATCGTTTGATGACCGCACCATCAACCTCGAGACCACCGGTGGGTGGTACGGCGATTCGCCGCTCGACCTCCAGGGCCGTTTCGAAAATTATTCCCAGGAGGACTCGGAACTGGTGTTGCAGGCAAGTTCCTCCGATTTTTTGAAACAGGATTTTGCTGGGATTCCCTTTCTGGAAACCCTGGAGTATCGGGGGCCCGCAAAAGTGGATTTGAAATTCCACTGTACCGAAAAGTTTATAAAACTGGACAAGCGTGTGGATTTGACCCGCGCATCCTACCGTTATCAGGATTTTCTGATCAAACCTGAAAACGTTTCCAATTCCATCGAAATTTCCGCCAGCCTGGATTCCGGCGGCCGGATTAATTTTAAAAAGGTGATCGTCGAATTGGAGGGCAACAAGGTGTCCGGAGATGGATTCCTGAAAAGCATGGACGACCCGGAATTTTCGATCCGGTTGGAATCGGACCATTTCAAGGTCTGGCCCGCATCACAGTACATCCTTCCGCTACAGGGAGCTTTGGGCGGGGAGTTGCGCTTTCAATTCTCGGCGAAAGGAAATTTCCGGCACCTGGAGCAAACGGAGATGCAGGGGAAAATCCGTTTGACCGACATCGAGTATAAACCGGATGACTTTCTCGCTTCATTCAAATTGAGCGCTGACACGCAATTCAAGAATAATCATTTCAAACTTCGCAGAGGCCGTTTGGAAGCGAAGGGGGCCGGCTTGTTTTTCGGCGGAGATTACCGGGGAGGAGAGGCGCCGCATTTAAAACTGCAAGTTGCCGGACCCGGACTGGATATGAATCAATTGGTCTCGGATAAGGGAAAACCTTCAAAGGGATTTCTGGCGTGGCTGGGCCAGACCCATGTTTTTTCCAATGGGTCGGGAGAAATTAAAATCAAGATCGATCGGTTTTCCCAGAAATTCTGGACTCTGCCCAAGGTGGCCGGCAAATTCACTTTCGAGAATCAGGTCCTGAGAACCGATAACCTGACTCTTGGTCAGCCCCGTGTCGATCAGGTTATGATTATGGGTAAACTGTCTCTCGCCGATATTCAAAATCCAGCATTTGACGCGGTCCTGATATCCCGCAAGACTCCGGTCGATAAACTGTTTGCCATGTTTGGAAACATGTTTTTTGCCAGTTTGACCGGTGATACGCTTTGGTTCAAGGCTCATCTCCGGGGCCGGGGAGGGGATTTGACGCAAATCACCCAAAACCTGAAGGGCCGAGTGTCCTTTAATTTAAAAGACGGCCGCATCAATACCGGACGCCTGTTGAACGGCGTGGTTAAACTGTTTGAAATTTCTGTCGACCCTCAAACCGTTGCCGAGAGGGCCCTTCAACCCAATAACGGTTATATGCAGATTTTTGGTGATTTTCAAATTGTAAACGGGGTGGCCCGGACGGAAAACTTTTTGTACGAGGAAAAAGGGGAACGCCTGTCTCTGGTCGGGGCCTTCGATCTCAATACCAGCCGGATGGGGACCGTCGTGGGGGTTGCGCCGTTTCGCAGGATAGGGCGCATCATTGAAAAGATTCCGATTCTGGGCCCGATTGTGACCGGCGGAAGAGAAGGCAGTCTGATTACCACCTACTATAAAGTCGAAGGTCCCTTCAGCGATCCCAAAGTCGAAGCGGTTCCTTTTAAATCCATCAGCAATAAAATCTTGGGCACTTTGGAAGGGGTCATCATCGCTCCGAGTGAACTGTTCACCGAAAGAGAACTCTCGAAACCCTGATGGTTTTGTTTAAATGGAAGTAATATGCTGGATATGAATATCCTGCGGCGCCTTGCCCAGATGATGCGCCAACGCCGCGTGGATAGCGGCGATGTGGCCTTCCTCCTGGGCCGCGCCCGTAGCTGACGGCGCTTGCGACCGGGCCGGAGG
>JAPUGN010000248.1 GCA_027298165.1 Nitrospinota bacterium | reverse complement strand
AAAAGAGTATCCTGACATCGCCAAATTGCTCCTCGAAAATAAAGCCAATCCCAACCGACTGGACCGCTCCGGGAAAACCCCGATTTACTACACCACTTACAAAGGAAATATTCATACCATGAATGTTCTCATTGACCATGGAGTCAACGTCAACCAGAAGATTCGCGAAGGCACCCTGTTGCACCTGGCATCGGAGCGAGGCCAAACCGCAGTGGTTCAAATTCTCCTTGCTAATGAGGCGAACCTGAACAAAAGAAACTCCAAAGGAAAAACCGCCTTGGAGGTAGCGATGGCCAATGGAAACCAAAAGGCCGCTGATTTGATCACGCGGGAAACGGTGAAACGCCGGGAGGTCGGAAAATAAAGCGAGTTTCCCAAACCCATTGAAATTGGCGGGACAAGAGGAAACCTCCACTGAGTTTCCGAATCCAACCGCTCCTCTTGAGAATGATCCTGGCGTATAATGGCCCGGCGACATGAAGGTTTCCCCGCGTCCTAGAGTCCGAATGCCCAAGGAGGAAAGTATGAAAACGAAAATTCGACTTAAACAACCCATCAGCGTTTTACTCATAGCCGCTTTTCTCAACCTGTGTTGGGTTTCGTCGCAGGGCTGGGCTCACATGATCCCAACCGAAACCGCGGTGGAGAGGGGAATCCAAAAACTTTCGCAACGGGAAGAGCTCCGCGCACTGATCAACCGTAAAGACCTCCAACCCCAATTGGAACAGTACGGCCTTTCCCGCGAAGAAGCGCTGGCCCGTCTCAACAGCCTCACCGATGCGGAGGTCAGCCAACTGGCCGCTGAAATCGACCAGCTTCCCGAGGGCCAGGGGACGGCGGGAACGGTTCTTGCTGTAATGTTGATTGTTGGCTTTGTGGTCCTTTTGCTTTGGTTGTTAAAAGTAATAAAAATATAGAAAGCCGCATTGGGGGCTCCTCCCGGCAACTCGACCTATAACCCCGGTCCTTATGTAGAATCTTTGAAAGACACCTCCTCCAAGGCCGCGTCTCTAATTCATTGAAATGCGTGGAGCCAGTGGAAACCTCCACTGATTTTCCGAATCCAATCACTCCGAAAAAAGGGAACCCGATCCGGGTGCCCTTTTTTTGATCCCGGCCTTCATTGACAATTTGTTTTCTTTCTTATAAGTTAAATGTAATTAAAAACCTGCCAGGGAGTCTCACTCAATGCTTAAATATCCAGTAGTCCGATTCGGTTTAGCTTTTCTGGTTATTTCAGGATTTCTATCTTCATCATGCTCGATCATCAAAACATCTTCCCTCGACACGGCGGTACGTTACAAAAATGTCAAAGAAGTGCGCCGCCATCTGAACGATGGCGCCGACCCTAACAAAAAAGACGAAGCCGGCCAAACCCACCTGCACCAGGCCGCACAAATAGGTTACCTGAACGTGGCCGAGGTACTTCTTGAAAGAGGGGCAAGAGTCAATTCGCAGGATAAAAAAGGCCGAACCGCCCTGCATCTGGCCTCGAAAAACGGCTATGAACCCATTGTCGATTTACTGCTCCGCAAAAGCGCCCAGATCAATGGCCGGGATAAAAGCGGTCGAACCGCCCTCCACCATGCGGTTCTGGGAAATGCCAACCCCGTGGCGCAGAAACTCATTTCCAAGGGAGCGGTCGTGGATGTTCTGGACTCGAAAGGCATGACGCCGCTTTATCTGGCCAGCCTGAGCAATACTCCCGAAACGGCCGAACTGTTGATTGACAGGGGAGCGCAAGTCAATCCCAAAAGAGGTCCTGCTCCCCTGATGGGCGCGGCGGCTGAGGGCAACACCCTCGTGGCACGGGTGCTCCTCAACCATAAAGCCCGAGTTCAGGGTCCGCCCAAAGCCGTCAAAACCCCGATCCACCTGGCCGCGCAACGGGGAGACCTCGATATGGTCCGTCTGCTCCTGGCATTTGACGCCAAGCCCGACGTCAGGGACAAGGCGGGAAAAACCCCGATTTACTACAGCGCTTCCCAGGGTCACCTCCGCGTGATGGATGAACTGATACGGCATGGGGTGAACGTGAACCAGAAAGTTCCCGAAGGCACCCTGTTACACCTGGCCGCCGAAAAGGGATTTGCCCGCGCAGCGAGCATTCTTATCAAAAAAGGCGCCAAGCTGGAGTTGAGAAACGCCAGGGGGAAAAAACCGCTCGACGTGGCCATCCATCACAAGAATCGACGGGTCGCGGATCTGATTTTGCAGGAGGTCATCGATAAAAGAGAGGTGGATCAATAGGGGAAGGGTTCCGCCCCGCTAAAATTCGCGCGAGGTGCTGGCTTTAACCAGCTTTTCGGAGTTGACCCACTGCAAACCCTCCTCAGGAACCAAAGATTCGCCTTTTGCATTGCGGAAGGGGCGCCATTCGTGGTTAATATAGACTTCGTTGGGCCGGAAGTTTGACTTGTAGACGAGCGATTTGTTCTTAGCGATAAAATATCCCAGATAAAAGTATGGGATGCCGCGGCTCTGGCAGAATTGAATCTGCTTGATGATGCTGTACGTGCCCAGGCTTAGATACGCGTGCTCCGATGAGTAAAACGTGTAGATGGCTGAGAAGGTTTTGCGCGTCACGTCCGCCAGGGCGACGCCGATCAGTTTTCCATCCAGGAAATATTCAAACTCCATTCCGAACGGGGTCTTTCCATAAAAAGACAACCGGAAATTCTCCTCGTCCTCGACATCATCCTCCAGCGATTGAAACCGCCGTTTGTGATCCAGGTAAAGCTTGAATTTTTCCTCGGAATAATGCGGCCGGCCCAGACGGATATCCACCTGTGAGCTGGCCTGGACCGCCCGCTTCTGGCTCCGGGTCATGGCATAGTTGCCGGTCCGGAGGCGGATCGGCACGCAGTCGTGGCATTGGTGGCACCGGGGCCGAAAATAATACTCCCCGAAATGCCGCATGCCGTGGGCCAACAGGTACTCGAACTCCACCTCGGAAATATCTTCTAGAAGATACTCCTCGAAGAGGGATTTGCGGTCCTTGAAGTACCCGCACTGGAATGGTTTTGAATCGATAAAATGAGCCAACATATCCAAGTCATCCTAATAACCGGTTAATTTTATACCATTTTCCCGGCAAAATACAGAATCGCACAACCCTTTAAAGAAGAAAGGTTTGAGGGCCTTCCCAGGCCGGGCGAAAAACGGGTCCAGCGGAGTTGGCCGCATGGCCCCATACTATTGTATTTTCAGGGTTTTTGTGCTTAACTGACGCCCTGTTCCTGCCCCTCACATAAATTGCGGAGTTCTCTTCATCCGGAAATGGAAAATACCCAAACCACAAACCCGCCCTTGAAGGTCTCGGTCATTATCCCCACCTATAATGAATCGACCGTTCTTTCCGCAACCCTGGCCCGTCTGAAGGTCCATCAGCCCTTTGAAATTTTGATCGGGGACGGCGGCAGCAGAGACGACACGGTGAGCATCGCCCGCCAGTATGCTATCCCGGTGATTCCGGCACCGCTCGGCCGGGCGTCCCAGATGAACGCCGCCGCCGGGGAGGCCACGGGCGATCTATTGTGGTTCCTCCATGCCGACAGCCATATCGACTCAAAAGGTTACCACGCAATGACCACCACCATGGCCCACGGCAACTACCTGGGAGGGGCGTTCAGTCTTCAGATCGATTCACCTCAACCCGTCCTGCGCACTATTTCGCGGCTGGCTACCCTGCGCTCCCGTTACCTGAACCTGGTGTACGGCGACCAGGGAATTTTTGTCCGGCGCGAGGTTTTTCGGGACCTCAAGGGGTTTGCGCCCCTGCCGATCTGCGAGGATCTGGATTTTTTCCGCAAATTAAAAAAACAGGGACCGGTGATACTCCTGCGGGAAAATGCCATCACCTCTCCCCGCCGCTGGCTGTCTGAGGGAATCGGATTCACCACTTTCAGGAATATAGCCATCGCCTCTCTGTTTCTGATAGGATTCTCCCCCGCCACGTTAAGCCGCTGGTACCCCCAAAAACGGTGACCCAAACCCCTTGCATGACGTCGGGGGCAACGGATATAATAAATGGATTAACCTGAAGTCTGGTGATTGAAATGGGAAAACGTAAATCCAACAAAAAAAAGAAGTCCCGCGGAAAAAATACCCCAGCGCGAAAAACGCTGTGGACCGCTTCGGCGTTCATCGCCGTGATCGTTATGGTGCTGGCGGGGGTGTACGTTTACACCAAACCGCCGGGACGCGCCACGGCGTCCAACCCCGCGTCGGCGCAAGGTCAACTGATCGAATACCGGCCAGTGCTGAGCCCCGCCCTGTTCTCGGGCAAAGCCGCACTGGCCTATAAATATGCGGCGGAAATCCCCAAAGTCATCGACAGCCAGTTCTGTTACTGCTACTGCAAAAAAAACCACAACCATAAAACATTGCTGACTTGTTTCACCAGCATGCACGGGTCGAAGTGCGACATCTGCATCAACGAAGTCATCTACGCCTACGGGCTTTACCAGGAAGGTAAAAGCCTCGATGAAATTGTCGTCGCGGTGGACAAGAAATTTTACCGCCCCTATAAAAGACACCTGTAATTATTCATATGGAACAAACGATAGAGAAAAAACCAGTTCATATTTTCATTCCCTACGCGATACTGGTCACCGCCCTGTTTTCCTTTTTGATCGTCGCGGTCAACAAGGTGGAGTTGAAACCTTACGAGATGGAATACCCCGCGGAGGCATTTATCGCGCCGGGTTTTGAACTGCCGTCGCTTTCCGGTGGCACGGTCGATATCAAAAATTATCGCGGCCAGGTGGTGTTCATCAATTTCTGGGCCACCTGGTGCGCCACCTGCAAGGTGGAAATGCCCTCTATGCAGAAGGTGTATGACCGGTTCAAGGACCAGGGACTGGCAATGCTGACCATCAGCGTCGATAAGGACCTGAGCCTGATCCAGCCGTTCATGGATGAATACCAGCTCACCTTCCCGGTGCTGCTCGACCCGAAAAGCAGCGTCGCTAAACAAGATTATAAAACCACCGGCGTGCCGGAAACCTTCATCGTCAACAAGCACGGCATCATCGTGCACAAGGCCATCGGTCCCCGTGACTGGGCGACGGACGACGCCATGGCGGCGTTCGCGCAACTGGTGGAGCAATCCTGATATGAAACGATTCACTTTTACCCTGCTCGTTTTCTTTTGGGTCACATGCCATCCCGTTTCGATGTGGGCACATGGTGGCGGTCATGACGCTCCGCAAACCCAACCCGAAGCCACTCTGCCGGAACTCCCTGAAACCCCAATGAGTGAGAACCTCCCGGGCCTGGCCGAAACCGGCTCGGGTGTGGTGGATTACGGGATTGAGGAATTCATCGGACCGGAGGATACAGAAGTGGTGGGCGACGGTCCCTTGTGGGGGGAGAATCAGGAAGTGCTGGACAACGGGGAAATGCCCATGGATTTGAACAATATGTCGGAACACGAAGGCCACGATATGGCCAAAATGAATGAAGTCCAACCCGCCAAACACCAATGGGTGTCCACTTCAAACAAAGGTTACGGGTGGGCGGCGGCGTTGACCCTGTGTTCGGGTGTGCTGTTCGGATTTTTGACTTTAAAGCGCCCGTGTGAATAATCTCCGGCTCCGGCCGGAAACCTGAGGCTCTCATGCCCAACGGACTTCTCCAGACGGTTAAGGAACGGCTCGGACTCGATACCCTCGAATACGAGGTCCCGGAACACTCCAATTCCTTCAAATACTCCCTCGGCGGAATGACGCTTTCCGCGCTTACCATCCTGGTTTTAAGCGGACTCCTGCTGGCCCAGTTTTACGTGCCCGATCCCGACCGCGCCAACCCCAGCCTGCATTATCTGGTCGACCAGGTGTGGCTCGGCTGGTTCCTGCGCGGCATTCATTTCTGGGCGGGAGAAGTGTTGACCATCACCCTCCTGCTCCACATGATCCGCGTCGCGTTCACCGGATCGTACAAGGCGCCGCGCGAGGTCAACTGGTATATCGGCGTGGGCCTGCTGTTGATGATGGTCGGCCTGCTGTTTACCGGCACCGTGCTGAAGTGGGACCAGGAAGCGTACGAGGCCCTCGCGCATTTTCTGTGGGTGGTGGAGGGCATGGGCCTCTTCGGCCTGCCGCTCACCGAACCGTTCGCGCAGGGGGTGCCGCTGTTGAGCCGCATCTACATGTGGCACATCTCACTGCTTCCCCTACTCACGATTCCGTTGATCGGACTGCACCTGTTTTACATCAAATATCATCAATTGTCGCCGCTCCCGGACCAACCGGAAGCCGGAAAGAAAATTCCCTTCAGACGACACCTCATTTATCTGAATCGCGCGGGAACCGGCATTTTTCTGTTGATCTGCGGGCTGGCGTTGACCGTCGCCCCGCCACTGGGTGAGGCACCGGTAGCGGGCCTCGAAGTCACCAAACCGCCGTGGCAGTTCGTCTGGCTGTTCGCCTTGGAAAATCTATGGGTGCCGTTTCTGGTGGTCGCGCCGCTCTTGTGCATCCTGTTTCTGCTGGCGGTGCCTATCATCGACCGCGGACCGGAAACCCATTGGAAAAAGCGTCCGGTCGCCACCTGGGTGCTGGCTGCCTGTATCGTGTTGTCCGTCGCGCTCATCCTGTGGGGCCAGTTCACCACCATGACCCACAGTATGTAAGGGCTCTATGATCACTATCGAGGTCATGACCCAACAGGATTGTTGCTTGTGCGACGACGCCAAAGAGGTGATCGAACAGGTGATCGCCGAACTCCCGGCGGAACTCAAAATGACCGATATCGAATCGGACCCGAAACTGTTCGAACGCTATAAAGAAAAAATCACCGTCGTCCTGATCAACGGCGAGGAAAGCTTCGTGTACAAGGTCCACCCCATCACCCTGCGCAAAAAGCTGGATAAGTTGTTAGCAACTAAGGGATGATCATATTTTCTTATAATCAATAAAACCGGGTGCGGCGCACCCATTTTAATAAAGAGGAATCATGGTAGAGAAAAAAGCATTGAGCGAAGAAGAGATCGATCAGAAAATAAAGGAACTGGCGCCGGAATGGAAAAGGGGCGTGACCGAAAAGGGCGTAGCGTTTATTTACCGGGTGCATCATGCGCCGGCGTTCATGGCGGGGATCGATTTTGTTCATAAAGTGGCGGAAGCGGCGGAAGCCGAAAACCACCATCCGGACATCATCATCAACTACCGGCGTATCACCGTGCGCTACTGGACCCACACCGCCTCCGGCGTTACCCTCGCCGACCTCCAGATGGCGCAAAAAATTGATCCCCTTTTCAGCTGATCCAACCCCGCCTGTATCCTCCCCCTTGGCATGTGGACCGGCGAATCGCCGGGGATCAATGACTCCCCCTTGTAAAACTTGTCCTGAGCTTGTCGAAGGAGGGGGACGAGGGGATTTCTCCTTATTTCTTTTTATCCTGTCGCTCTTTAGGTGCGTACTGGCCCGCCGGGGTTTATATTAGTGGTGGATAATTGCCCGGAAAGGAGAATGATATGCCAGCCACAAAACTCAAAGAATATCTGGACGACCACAAGGTCAAATACTCCACACTCAACCATCCGCCCGCCTACACGGCCGAGGAAATCGCTGCCGAAGCGCACATTTCCGGGAAAGAACTGGCGAAGACAGTGATGGTTAAAGTGGATCACAAACTGGCCATGGCGGTCCTGCCTGCGAATTGCAAAGTGGACTTTCAATTGCTGAAAGAGGCCGCAGGCGCAAACCAAGTAGAACTGGCCAGGGAACAGGACTTCAAAGCTCAATTTCCCGACTGCGAAGTCGGTGCCATGCCGCCCTTCGGTAATCTGTATGGCATGGAGGTCTATGTGGAGGAGGCTTTGAAACAGGATGACGAAATCGGCTTCAACGCGGGAACGCATTCCGAGATCATCATACTGGCTTACAAGGATTTTGAAAACCTCGTCCACCCGAGAGTCGCCCATTTTTGAAGTTCTGATTTCCCAAACCGACTGAAATTTTGAGTGAGGGGAATTTTTTCTTTTATCCCCGCCGAGATCAATTCCTTTCCGGTCATCCCCACTCCACAGTTACATTTACAGCTTTCCATGTAACTCTTAAAGTGTTGATTTATTTAAATAAATCAGCCTTTTCCGCTTGTATTTCCCCGTAAATTCACGATTATAGAGAGATTGGACTTGATCAAAATGAGACATTGGGAACAGCCTTTTTAGTCTAATTGTTAAGCCAAGGGTTCCCAGGAGTGGAGGAAATATGAAAACCTTATATACCCTGTTAGCGGTATGGATGGTATTGAGCTTGGCATCTGCGGCCCACGCCGGAGACTCATCCTTTCCGCAGACTCAGCAGGCGGTGAACGCGGAAATTATCAACCTGCCCTGGGAATATGAGCTTCAAAAATACTCCCTGGAAAAATCGAACAGCCAGTTCAAGCTGAGCGAAGGGTTCGCCCTGTTGCGCGGAGATGCCGCTCGCCGGTTCGACTTTCTCACTCAGGGAATGGAAGATCCGGATATGGAGGCCCTGATCTACAATCAGGACACCGAAATCCAGCTGATCTTCAACTACTACCCCTCGGGTTACGTTTCTATGGAAGACTGGGAAGATCTGGATGCGGATGAACTGTTGAACCAGATTTCAGAAAATACAGATAAGAGCAACGCCGAAAGAGCCAAACACAACATTTCCGGTTTGTCTGTCGGCGGCTGGTTGCAAAAACCCCGGCTGAACGAAGACAACAATTCCGTATCCTGGGTGTTTGACGTACTGGACGGCGAGGAAAGATACGTCAATGCCATTTCCATCAAACTGGGACGCAAGGGCTACGAAAAATTCACCTGGGTCAGCTCTTACGACGATTATCTGTTATCCATGGACCTGATGGCCACTCTGGTGAACCAGCAGAACTTCGACCAGGGTCACCGCTATGCGGACTACAGCGTGGGTGACACTATGGCGGCCTTCGGGATCGCCAGTCTGGTGGCGGTGACTGCCGGCGGCAACAAACAGAAAGCAGGCCTGGCCGCACTTTTCGCCGGATTGGTGGCGGTAGGCAAGAAATTGCTGATCCCCCTTCTGATCGGGCTGGGAGCCATCGGCGCTTTTTTCAAGAAGCTGTTCGGCGGCAAAGATCCAAAGCCGCAGGCGGATTCCTCCAAAATTTAGTTCTCTAACACCAAAAACCCCCTTTCGCTTGATGCGGAAGGGGTTTTTTTATGGTATCGAGTGGAAACGCGCTTATATTTCTTCCCGGATGAGGTCATCCAGAGTTTGCCGCCGGCGAATCTGGACCATCTTGTCGCCCTCGATCATAATCTCCGGAATCAGCGGCTGGGAGTTGTAGTTGGAGGACATGACGTGCCCGTAAGCACCCACGCCGCCGATCACAACCAAATCTCCGCGTTGGGGAAGCGGTAACCTGCGCGCTAACGGCTCCTCATTTTTCTGGGTCAACAGGTCACCCGATTCGCACACCGGTCCCGCCACGATAAGGTCGGTTTCTTCGCCCAGCTCGTCGCCCACAAACCAGATGGGATGATAGGACCCGTAAGCCATGGGCCGAAGCAGGTGACAGAATCCGATATTGGTCAGGACATAATTCAAACGCTTGTTATTTTCATCGAGGGTCTGGTTGAGCGACCGCACCTCCCCGATCAAATACCCACACCCGGCGACGAATCTCCGGCCTGGTTCGATTTCACAGGTGATGGGCCGACCGAAGTGTTCCTCCAGTTCGCGGGCCCTATCTTCCAGAATGGGCTGGTAGTCGCCGATATCCACCTGCGGTTTTTCGGGATCATACTCATAGGGCAAACCCCCGCCGAAATTAACGGAGCGCAGTTCGGGAAATTGCTTGGCGAACTCCACCAGCTTGCCGGTGATGCGGCTGAGGTGCTCCATATCTCCCCCGGAGCCGATGTGGGTGTGCACCCCGACAATCCGGAGTTCGTATTTTTTGGCGATGGCTTTGGCGTCCTCCAGGTTTTGATACCAAATACCGTGTTTGCTGTAGGGACCGCCGGTATTGGTTTTTTTGGAATGGCCGATTCCTTCTCCCGGATTGATGCGGATGGACACGCCATCGGAACCGAATCCCAGCCGTTTACGGGTTTCTCCATATTCCTCGAGCATGCCCAACGAACCGCAGGAACAAAAAATATGGTTTTTAAGACAGAACTCGGCGTCCTCGGTAGTGAAAAAAACGTCGCTGGTCAGACAGATATCCCCAGGTTCGTACCCGGCCTTGAGGGCCCTCTGAATTTCGGGAACACTCACCGCGTCGATTTTAATTCCGAAGTTCAGCATCTCCTGTAGAATTTTTGCGTTGGAGCAGGATTTCATGGAAAAGCGGACCACGGGGGACAATGGCATGATTTCCGCAATGGATTCGCGGAGAATCCTCAGACTGTATACATAGACCGGAGTGCCGAACTGTTTGGCGATATTCCGGACATTCACATTTTCAATATTCATTAATATTCCTGAACTGGCGATGAGTCAAAAACCCGAATTTTTATATCATAAAATACTGTTTTTATGAAATTTCTTTGATTTCTACGGAGGCTTCCTTCTGTCCGAAAACGTCTAAATTTGATTGACATTTTTGCGCATTCTCATTTAAATGATCCAGTGGGTGAATCCCCCAATTGCTGATTCGTTCGATTAACTTTTATAACCGGAAACACACGATGCAAAAATGGACCATCGAAAAATCTCTGGAGCTCTATAACATCGAAGGCTGGGGCTCGGGCTATTTCGGCATCAATCCCGAGGGCCATATGGTCGTTCGCCCCGGCAGATCCAGCCAGCACACTATCGATTTAAAAAACCTGGTTGATGACATCCAGGCCAAGGGCTATTCGCTGCCGGTGCTGATCCGTTTTTCAGATATTCTCAAATCCAGTATCGCAGAATTGGCAGAGGCTTTTCAAATCGCATCTCGGGAACACAATTACATTGGAACCTATCACGGCGTTTATCCCATTAAAGTCAACCAGCAGAGGCAGGTGGTGGAGGAGATCGTCAAATTCGGCCGCCCTTACAACATCGGCCTGGAAGCCGGTTCCAAGCCGGAATTGCACGCCATCCTCGCCATCATGGACAACCCGGAGGCCCTGCTGATCTGCAACGGCTACAAGGACGAGGCGTTCATCCGGCTGGCACTGATGGGCCAGAAACTGGGTAAAAAAGTCTTTATTGTGGTCGAGCGGCTGTCGGAGCTGAAAACCATCGTCCGGGTCGCGAAGGAGCTGGACATCCGGCCCAACATCGGCCTGCGCGTCAAGCTGGTCAGCGCCGGATCGGGCCGCTGGGCGTCCTCCGGCGGCGAATACTCCAAATTCGGCCTGAGCCCGATCGAACTGGTGGAAGCCCTCGACATCGCGAAGGAAGAAAACATCAAGGACTGCATCCGGCTGATCCATTTTCACTTGGGAAGCCAGATTACCAACATCCGGCGGATCAAGGCCAGCCTCAAGGAAATCTGCCGTTACTACTCCGAATTAATGCGCGAGGGGTGCAACATCGAATACATCGACGTCGGCGGCGGACTCGGGGTGGATTACGACGGTTCGCGATCCACTTTTGCGTCGAGCGCCAACTATACGATCCAGGAATATGCCAATGACGTGGTCTATCATCTGTACGAAATCTGCGAAGAGGAAAACCTGCCGCACCCCAACATCATTTCCGAATCGGGGCGCGCGCTGACCGCGTATCATTCCATGCTGGTGTTCAATGTGCTGGACGTCGCCTCCTTTCCCGGCCTCGATCACGATCTGACCATCGGCGACGCAACGCCGACGGTAGTGCAGGACCTTCATTACGTGTGGGTGCAGGCGTCCAATAAAAACATTATCGAATCCTGGCATGACGCGGTGGACCTCAAGGACCAGGCGCAGAACCAGTTTTTCCTGGGATTGATTTCACTGAAGGACCGGGCACAGGCGGATCAACTGTTCTGGGGCATTTGCCGCAAGATTCAGGACCTGGCGTCGCGCCTCAAATACATGCCCGACGAACTCAAAAACCTGCCGCAGAAATTGGCGGACAAATACTTCTGCAACTTTTCCGTGTTTCAGTCCCTGCCCGACTCGTGGGCCATCGACCAGGTGTTTCCCATCGCGCCGATCCAGAGGCTCAACGAAGAACCGGTCCGGCAGGCAACGCTGATGGATTTGACGTGCGACTCCGACGGCGTCATCGACGGGTTCATCGGCAGCCACAATACCGAGCCCACCCTGCCCCTGCATCCGGTGCAACCGGGCGAACCCTACCGCATCGGCATCTTCCTGACCGGTGCGTACCAGGAAATCCTGGGCGACTTGCACAACCTGTTCGGCGACACCAATACCGTGCACGTGTCTTTGAACGAGGACGGCTCGCTGAATTACGAGCAGATCATCGAAGGGGAAAATGTCGCCGACGTGCTCGATTACGTCCAGTTCCGCGCCGACGAGCTGGCGGGACGCATGGCGGGGTTTCTCATCCACAGCGTGCGCGACGGCAACATCAGCCAGGACGAAGCCGACCGCTTCCTCACCCTATACAAAGAGGGTTTAGCCGGCTACACCTACCTCCTCCAACCGACACTGGAATAAAATTTCCTCTGCAAAAAAATGTAATAACGAATTTTAATTCGCCGCGGAACGGTAGCGTTCGCGCTTGAGGGTGGCGAGGGGATAAAACGTGTCGCGCCATCAAATGAGAAAACTCAGCTGGAAACTTTTTGCAGAACGTCGACCATGGCCTGGTGAATATGGCCGTTGGAGACGAGGACGGAGCGGTCGCCCATCTGAAACGGTGAGCCGTCGAAGCGCGTCACCTGGCCGCCGGCTTCTTCGACCATCAGCCAGCCCGCGGCGTAATCCCACGGGTGCAGTTTCAACTCCCAGAATCCCTCGAACCGTCCCATCGCGGTGTAACACAAATCCATCGCCGCCGAACCGGGTCGCCGGATCGCCTGGCACGCCTTGATGAAATTCTCGAAGTGGTCAAGGTTGTTGTTGGTCGATTCGTTGATGTCGTAGGCGAACCCGGTGGCCAGCAGGCTCTTCTTCAATTCGGTGGCCGGGGAAACGGCAATGGCTTTGCCGTTGAGGGTGGCGCCTCTCCCCTTCTCGGCGACGAACAATTCGTCGAGGCAGGGATTGTAAACCACACCCACCACCACCTCGCCCTTTCTCTGGTAGCCGATCGACACACAGTAACAAGGATAACCGTGCGCGTAGTTCACGGTGCCGTCGAGCGGATCGATGATCCACAAATGGTCGGCGTCACCTTCCGTCGCGCCGGATTCCTCGGCGAGAAACGCGTGATCCGGAAACTGTTTCTTAATGGAGGTGATGATTTCTTTTTCGCACAGCAGGTCGATTTCGGTGACGAGGTTGATTTCGCCCTTGTACCGGATTTCACCGATGTTGTCGGCGCGTTCTTTCTGGATGCGTCCTGCGGCGAGGGCCGCCGCCGCCGCCACTTTGAGCGGGGCGTCGCTCATTCGATCCAGCCCCCGCCGATGATGCAGTCGTCATTGTAGAACACGGCGGACTGACCGGGAGCCACGGCGGGCTGGGGCATATTCATCTGAATGCGGGCGCGCCCGCCGGGCAACGGGGTGATAACCGATTCCACCGCGCGGTGCCGGTAACGAATCTGTACCTCGGCTTCGAACGCTTCGCAATGGTCGAGATGCCAGCTGACGTCACTCACGGTGAACTCTTCACGAAATAATTTATTCTTGGGTCCCACTGTAATCTCGTTTTTTATGGAATCGATTGCGGTCACATAATGCGGTTCCGGCAGGCCGCCCAGGTTGAGTCCCTTACGCTGGCCGATTGTGAACGCGGGATACCCCTTATGCGTACCCAGCACCTCGCCCTCGGCGTTGACAATCGCCCCGGGCTGGAACGCTTCTTTCTCCACCTGACCGGCGATGAATGCGGCGTAATCATTGTCCGGGATGAAACAGATTTCGTGCGATTCCGACTTGCCCGCGACGTTGAGGCCGATAGATTCCGCCAGCCGCCGCACCTCCTGCTTTTCCATTTCGCCCAGCGGGAACCAACTTTGCGCCAACTGCTCCTGCGACAGGTTGAACAGGAAGTAACTCTGATCCTTGGACCGGTCCTTGCCGCGCTTGACGGTGTAGTGTCCTGCGTCATCTTGCACCACCGATGCGTAATGCCCGGTGGCGACGTAATCATAGCCGTAAACCTGCGCCTTGTTCATCAGCTCGTCGAACTTGAGCTTCTTGTTGCAGGCGGTGCAGGGAATCGGCGTGCGCGCCTGCATGTATTCCGAGACGAAATAATCGACCACTTCCTTGCGGAATTCCTTTTCGAGATTCACGATGTAATGCGGAATGCCGACCTTCTCGGCGACCCGCCGGGCGTCGGCCAGATCGTCGAGCGAACAGCAGGTGCCGAAGCGTTGGTCGGTATCCCAGCTGTAATCCCACAACTGCAGCGAGATGCCGATGAGATCGTAACCCTGCTCCTGGAGCAGAGCCGCGGCGACGGAGCTGTCCACCCCGCCGCTCATGGCGATAACGATTTTTTTGTTTTTGGGAATCGATACGTTCATTATATATATGTCGATGTCATGCTGAGTCAGACGACGCAGGACTGTAAAACGACAGGCAGGCATCTCCGATTTTCCGGGTTTTTGCAACGATCAGTTTATCATAATTTTCCGGGAGGGCGGTTTTATGATGGTGCTCGGTGATCACCTGGGCCGCATCGGCCAGCAGTCCGGAACGCGCCAGCGCCGTCAGTGTTTCCTCGTACAGGCCCTTGGCGTAGGGCGGATCGACGTACACGATATCGAATTGATGGTGCCGCTCTGCCAGGACTTTGAGGGCGTGCAGGGCGTTGGATTTGAGCAGTATCCAGTTTTTCGACTTTTTCTCCTCGCCCTCGGAATCCAGAAACCGGCATTTGGTCAGATTCTGATAGATGACCGCCTGGGCCCTGGAGTTGAGTTCCACGAACACCACCTCTGCCGCCCCTCGACTGAGCGCCTCGATGCCCACCGCCCCGGACCCGGCAAACAGGTCGAGGAAGCGGGCGCCCCCGATTTCGCCGGCGATCTGGTTGAACAAGGATTCCCGCACCCGGTCGAGAGTGGGTCTCACCTGAGCCCCTTTGAGGCTCGCCAGGGGGGTGCTCTTCGCGGTACCACCGATTACGCGCATAATGAGTTGATCCTGATATGGGTTCCGAATGGAGCGATTCCAGATTTTTTTTCGGGGTTTCAGCATTGTGTTGTAATATGCCCGGCGGGCGATGTCAATTTTGGTTGAATCCGGGCGGCGATCCCCATAGAATTGGGAAAAGTGTTCGGGTATTGTCTAATGGTAGGACGTCAGATTCTGGTTCTGAAGGTCGGGGTTCGACTCCCTGTACCCGAGCCATTTTTTTTATTTGGGGAACATTGAATTATGGTGGTCAATATCTATCGCAATCCGTTTATTCTCGCCCTTTGGGCTCCGGCGTATCTGATGGTGGGGACAGTGGCCATCATCAACGATTTTCTGATGGGGGCGTTGTACATCATGGCCACGCTGGCTCTGTTGGGGGCCTATGTGACGGAGTTCCCCATCGTCAGCGGCTTGTATCCCAACGAGGTGGTGCACAAGACGGCGGTGTCCTCGTTGATGGGAATTATTCTGGGCCTGGTACTGTTCGGGGTCAAGCTGATGATCACCGGAGCCGATGAAAGTGCGGATTCCGCTCCCGTGTCTCCGGGGGGGGCATTTTTCCTTACGTGGATGGCCATGTCCCTCCCGGCTTATTGTTTGATGATCTTCCTGGTTCACGGGCTGAACAAGCGGGATCTGGAGGAAGAAGACCGTATCCGCCAGGAAAAGAAGAAAAACCGGAAGGGTGGCGGGGGACCACCCATCATGGACCGCGACAGTTTTTAATTAAATCAGAAAACGCTTTGCCCACTTCTGCTGCACAATAAACATGGCCCCATCGTCTAGCGGTTAGGACGCTGGCCTCTCACGCCGGAAACAGGGGTTCGATTCCCCTTGGGGCTACCATTTCAGAATCCAACAACATCCAATAAAATCCAATAACGTCCATAAGACTTAATAAAATATGGATTTTTCCTTGCCATAGAGTCCAACAAGGGGTAATATGATTTCGTGAAATCCGACTAATTTTGGGGGTATT